>JAYTHH010000530.1:0-7895 GCA_043732745.1 Rhodospirillales bacterium | reverse complement strand
TAGATGGTTCGCTTGAAGGGCACTGCCAAGCTGGGCAGGTCGCGCAATGGCGCCCAGCGCCAGATATCGAACTCCGGGTGATCCTCGGCTTCCAGATTGATGTCTGAATCAACCCCGGTGAACCGCAAGGCGAACCAGCGCTGGCGCTGGCCCCGATACTTGCCGCCCAAGGCGGTGCCAATCACCTCACGCGGCAGGTCGTACTGAAACCAATCCGGGTGCTCGCCGATGATCTCCGAACGGTCGGTGCCGATCTCCTCCGCTAGTTCGCGCAGCACGGCCACGCGCGGGTCCTCCTGCGGGTCGATGCCGCCTTGCGGCAGTTGCCATCCGCCTGGTCCCGCCTCCTGCGTGGGGTGCTGACGGCGGCGGCCGACGAAGACCAGGCCTTGTGCGTTGAACAGCACTGCACCGACATTGGGGCGATAGGGAAGATCTTCAGGCAGGATGGCATGGCCGGTCATGGCGGGGGCACGGTCCCTGAAGATAGCGTAATGGGCGGGGTCGATACCTGCGGCATCTGCACCACCACGCTGACGGGCGCAAGGGCCACGCCGCGGGCGTCAAGACCAGCCGCCCAGACCGCGATGCGATCGACGGCAAGCGGCGATGGCCGCCCGGCCAATCCCATGGCAGAGCCCCGATCACGCGCCACCTTCTCCAGCCGAACCAGCGCCTTGTCGATCTCGGCGCCGCCCTGGGGGTCGTCCAGCACCACGTCGATCCCACGCGATGGCAGCAGGCTGGCCTGCTGCCTTGTCCACACCACGTTGGGCCGGGGGTCCACGTAGAGAAGGCCACGATTGGCCAGCGTGTCCCGCACCTGCTTCATCTGGTCCAATGCGGCGGCGAAACGCTCACCCCGCATGCGGCCCAGGGCGCCGGTGACGCCGACATAGGAGGTGAAGCGGGTCAGCGCCCATTCCAGAAGCTGCGCATTGGCGACGGGCGACGCGCCGGTCAGAAGCGCACGGTTGCCGGGGTCGTTCAGCGGAAAGCCCTGCGGCTCCATCGGCAACGACAGCAGCAGTTCATGCCCGGCCTCCCGCGCGGCCGGCACGAGCCGATCGAGCCGCGTGGCGTAGGGCGTGACCGCCAGCGACACCTGGGCAGGAAGCCCCAGCGCCGTCATGCTGTCCGCCTCGTTCATGCCAATACCGGCCAGCAGGATGGCCACGCGCGGCCTGGTGTCGGATGTGTTGAACGACGCAGCGTAGGTCTCCCGCGCGGTGCGGCCATCAGAGCCGATGCGGGGCAACTGACCGTTCTGATACAGGGAGGACGCTTCGAGCAAGGTCGCTTCCCGGCCACCCGTCGGCTGATGCACCGGCGCGGACGGGGCTGCCTGCGCGGAAGGCGCGACCGCGACGGCTTCCGGCGCCTTGGTCGCTTCGGGATGATGGGGGACCGCGTCGTGGACGGGTGATGGCGCGGAAATTTCGGCCACGTGTCCGAGCGCCATTGGCGGACCGAGGAATTGCAGCACGCCGGCGCCGCCGGCGCTTATCAGCGCCACGATGGCCCACAAGCCCATCAGGCTCCGCCAGAGCATCCTGGCGTGGCCCGCTTCGGATGTCGACGCAGCCACCGGTTTCACGTTTAATTTCGTCACAAGGCCCCCCGCCTGTCATGCAAGCGAGGGCAGTGTCACCCGCGGCGGTTAACCGCGGGTGAAGATTACCGCGCCGCGCGCTTGGACACCGGCATCGCCCGCAGCACCACAAGCGCCTGCTGCAACTGGAAATCTGTCTCCGGCTTCAGCGGATCGAAGGCTGGCTGGCCTTCGGGCGGCAGCTTCGGGATTTCGTGCACGATCGCCGGCAAATCGGTGCGCGGCGGCAGTGTGGCCTCTGCGATACCACCCTTGTTGGTAATGGCGCCCTTCAGATCAGCCTCCCGATCGGGCCCGAAACGCACCGGCTGGGTGCGGCTGTCCTGCACCTCCACGTCCGGCGAGATGCCGAGTCCCTGGATCGACCGTCCGGATGGCGTGTAGTAGCGCGCCGTGGTCAGCCGCATGGCGCCGTTGCCAGGCAGCGGCATCACCGTCTGCACCGAGCCTTTGCCGAAGCTGCGGGTGCCCACCACAATCGCCCGGCGATGGTCCTGCAGCGCGCCGGCCACAATCTCGCTTGCGGAGGCCGAGCCGCCGTTGATCAGTACTACCAGCGGTAGGCCGTTGGTCATATCGCCATCCTTGGCGTTCCAGCGCGAGCTGTCTTCGGTGTGGCGCGCGCGGGTGGAGACGATCTCGCCGTCCTTGATGAAATCGTCGGACACCGCCACCGCCTGGTCGAGTAGGCCGCCAGGATTGTTGCGCAGATCCAGGATCACGCCGCGCAGCTTGTCGCCAGATTTCGCCTTCAGATCCGCGAACGCCTTGCGCAGGCCGGTATCGGTCTGCTCGCTGAAGCTGGTGATGCGGATATAGGCGACATCGGGGCCTTCGAGGCGGGATTTCACCACCTGAATCTTAATGACTTCCCGCTTCATGTTCACTTCGACGGGCTTTTCCACGCCTTCGCGCTTCACCGTGAGTTTGATGGGGCTGTTTGCCGGTCCGCGCATCTTGTCCACCGCCTCGGTCAGACTGAGGCCCTGCACGCTCATGCCGTCCAGCGACAGGATAAGGTCGCCGGCCTTCATTCCAGCGCGCGCGGCCGGAGTGTCGTCGATCGGGCTGATGACCTTGATGAAGCCGTTTTCGGAACTGACTTCGAGGCCCAGACCGCCAAACTCGCCGCGGGTCTGCACCTGCATGTCCTGAAACGCCTTGGCGTTCATGTAGCTGCTGTGCGGATCAAGCCCGGTTAGCATGCCGTTGATGGCGTTCTCAACCAGCTCCTTATCCACCACCGGCTCCACATAGTCGGCGCGCACCCTCTCGAACACGTCCGAAAACAGGTTGAGCAGCCTGTAAGTGTCCGCCCGGCTGCTGTCCTGCGCCAGGGCTTGTGGGAACAGCTGCACGCCGAATTGCTGTGCCACGATGCCGGAGACCGGCGCCGCCGCGATCCCGACCACGAACGCGGTGGTCAACAGCAGGCCTGTGCGAAGCTTCATCACCATCATTCCTATCGACTGCTGCAATAAGTAGTCTCGAACCGGCAGTTTGCCAGCCCGAAGCCGCACCGTCCAATTCCGGCGCCTTCCGGCCGCATCTTTCGCTCTTAGACTGAGGGGGCTCGGGCGGCGATTGCAAGCATGTGTTGCCTTGAATTGTTTAACATCGCGTAACCGTCGGGCTGGTGTCAGCCGGTTTCCCGCATGAAGGGGGCCGGGTTGGTGGGCTGGCCATCGCGGCGCAGCTCCATCTGCAGCGCCGGCCGTCGCAGCAGGGCCAGCGGGTTCCAGGACGGCATGGTGCCGACCGGCTCAGCCTGAACAACGCTTTGGCCCAAGTGGGCATCCAGCCGGTCGAAGCCCGACAACACGACGTGCCAGCCAGCGCCGCAATCCAGGATCATCAACAGGCCGAAACTGCGGAACGGGCCGGAGAACACCACCCGGCCGGCGCAGGGCGCCACCACGCGGGCCGAGGGCGGCACCTGGTATGTGACACCCGTCGCCGTGCCGCCGTCCATGCTGTCACCGAACGCGTGTAGGACGGTGCCGGCCACCGGGGCCGCCAGATGCGTCATTGGCCCGTGATTCGGGCGGGCGGCGGCCTCCTGGCGGGTGCGGATCTCGGCGCGGGCGCGGGAGTCGCTGGTGGCGCGGGCTTCGGTGGCGAGCCTGGTCTCGGCCGCCTGGCGCTCGGCTTCGATGCGGGCGATGGCAGCGCGCAGGCCGTCCGCCTTGGCCGCCTCTGATGCCGCGCGCTTGGACCAATCCGCCGCTTCGCCCTCGGCGGCCTTGCGCTCGGCGCGGGCGATGTCCAACTGCGCGTCCAGCGATGCCGCCTGCTGCGCCTGGGCCTTCTGGCGCCCGGCGAGATCGGCGGAGGCCTGATCGAGCTGGGCTGACAGCCGGCCCAGCTTCTCCTGTTCGTCGCGCAGCGCCGCCGCATCGGCTTCGAGCTGTCGGGTGAGACCACCGAGCACCACGATGCCGCGGATCGCCTGTTCCGGAGGCATCGGCACGGCCAGCAGCGTCTCGGCCGGATACAGTGCCAGCCGCTGGATCACCGGCAGCAGCGGTGCCATGGCGCTCGCCCGCTCGGCCAGCGCCGCCTCGGCTTCGCTGCGGCTGCGGGACAGCTCCGCCACCCGATCGGCGGCATGGGCGGATTGCGCTTCCAGCGTGCGCAGCGCCGCTGCTGCTGCGACGCGATCGGCGGCGAGACGGTGCTCTTCGGCGGCTGATGTCGTGGCCTTGGCCTGGGCGGCGCGCTGCTGGGCCTGCGACGCGGCGCGCGCACGCTCGGCTTCGCGAAGCTGCTCCTGGGAGGGCGCTGGCGCCGCGGCGGCGAGACCCAGCAGCAGCCAGAGCGCGCCGGGTTTCACGAGGAGAACAGCGTCTTTCCGGTCATTTCGGCGGGCTGCTTCAGGCCGAGCAGCGCCAGCAGGGTGGGCGCGATATCGGCGAGCCGACCGTTATGCAGGTCGCTGTTGTGCAAGAGTTGAGGGCTGCCCATCAGCATGACAGGCACCGGGTTGGTGGTGTGCGCGGTGTGCGGCTCGTGCGTGATCGGGTCGCGCATCATTTCGGCGTTGCCGTGATCGGCGGTCACCAGCAGGGCGCCGCCCTTTGCGGCCACGGCATCGGCGATGCGGCCGAGGCAGGTGTCGACCGTCTCTACCGCCTTGATCGCTGCTGCCAGAATTCCGGTATGTCCCACCATGTCGGCATTGGCGAAGTTGAGCAGGATCATGGCGTATTTGCCGGCCTCGATCGCCGACACCGCCTTTTCGGTCAGCTCGGGCGCGGACATCTCCGGCTGCAAGTCGTAGGTGGCGACCTTTGGCGACGGCACCATCACCCGGTCTTCACCGGGATTGGGAGTCTCGATGCCACCGTTCATGAAGTAGGTGACGTGCGGGTATTTCTCGGTCTCGGCCATGCGCAACTGGGCGAGGCCGGCTGATGCCACCACCTGGCCGAGCAGGTTCTCCATCGTTTGCGGGGGAAACAGCGCTGTCATGAAGGGCGCCAGGGCGTCGCTGTAGCGGGTCATGCCGACGGACGCGGCGAAACGGACCTGGCGGGCGCGCTCGAAGCCGTCGAATTTCGGGTCGACGAAGGCGGTGAGCAGTTCGCGGGCGCGATCGGCACGGAAGTTGAAGCACAGGATGCCGTCGCCGTCGGCCATGCCGCGATAACCGCCGATGACGGCGGGGACGATGAACTCGTCCGTCACGCCACGCCCATAGGCGTCGTCCATCGTGCTGCCCGCGTCGGCGAAGCCGGGACCGTTTGCCTCGGCGATGGCCATGTAGGCGCGCGATACGCGGTCCCACCGCTTGTCGCGGTCCATGGCATAATAGCGACCGGACACTGTGCCGATGCGCACCGCTTCGGGCAGGCCGCGCTGGAACTGCTTGAGATAGCCGCCGCCGGCGCGCGGCGGGGTGTCTCGCCCGTCCATGAACACGTGGGCGATGGTTGGCACGGAGGCGTCGGCCAGGGCGCGGGCCAATGCCACCGCGTGGTCCTGGTGGGAATGCACGCCGCCGGGGGACAGCAGGCCCATCAGATGGCAGGTGCCGCCGGATGCCTTGAGTGCTTCGATCAGGGTCTGCAGGGCGGGCAGGCTGGCGAGCGTGCCGTTGGCTACCGCGGCGCCGATGCGCGGCAGGTCCTGCATCACCACGCGGCCGGCGCCGATGTTGAGGTGACCGACCTCGGAATTGCCCATCTGGCCGGCGGGCAGGCCGACATCGAGGCCGGATGTGGCGAGTTCCGCGTGCGGGTTGGCATGCCAGAGACGGTCGAAATTTGGGGTGTTGGCCAGCTTCACGGCGTTGTCGGCCTGGGTGGCGGAGCATCCCCAGCCGTCCAGGATCACCAGCATGACAGGACGAGGTGTAATAGGGAGGGGCATGACCGGGCGGGGCGTCATCGGGTCTGATGGGCTTGGCATGGTACGGTCTCCTGCTCGATGCAGGAGACATAGCGCGTGGGGCGAGTCGTGGCCAATTGGCGGGTGTCTTTGAACCGCGGGGCGACGGAGGGCTGAAGCCTACCCTACGGGATCAGTGGCCGCCCAGGGGCACCAGATGGGATAGGAAGGTTTCGGCGCAGGCGCGCCAGCTGAACGTTTCTGCGTGCGCGCGGCAGCTTGTGCGGTTGGCGTTGAGGGCGGCCAGCGCGGCCTTGCGTAGGTCGGTGTCGACGGCGCCGACGCGGATGGGACCGCCATTGGGATCGGCGAGTACGTCCTTGGGGCCGGTGACGGGATAGGCGGCGACGGGGGTGCCGCAGGCGAGGGCTTCGAGGATGACCAGACCGAAAGTGTCGGTCAGGCTGGGGAAGACGAAGACGTCGCCGTGGGCATAGGCGCGGGCGAGCGCTGCGCCGTGGCGGGGGCCGGTGAAGCGCACGTTCGGAAAATCCCGGTGCAGTTGCGCCAGTTGCGGACCCCCGCCGACCACGGCCTTGCTGCCGGGCAGATCGAGATCGAGAAAGGCGCGGATGTTCTTTTCCACCGCCACCCGGCCCACGTGGATAAATAACGGACGTGGCAGGTCGTCCAGCTCGGCATCAGCCTCCAAGCGCAACTCGGTGCGGAACTGAGCGAGATCGACGCCGCGCGACCAGGTGCGGATGCGTTGGAAGCCCCGGTCCGCTAGCTCGTCGCGCAGGCTTTGGGTTGCCACCATCATGCCCTGGCCGGAGGCGTGGAAGCGGCGCAGGGCTGCGTAGGCGAAACGCGTGGGAATCCCGGTGCGCGCCTGCAGATATTCAGGGAAGCGCGTGTGAAACGCGGTGGTGAAGGCGCAGCCCCGGGCCACCGCCCAGGCCCGCGCGGACAGGCCGAGCGGGCCCTCGGTTGCGATATGCAGGGCGTCGGGCGCGAAGACCTCGATGAGGCGCGACAGCCTGCGGCGCGGAAACACGCTGATTCGGATGTCGGGATAGCTGGGCAGCGGGATCGTGATGAATCGATCCGGTCCGATGACCTCGACCGTGTGGCCCATCGCCTCCAGCTCGTCGCATGTGATGGCCAGCGTGCGGACCACGCCGTTGACCTGCGGCTTCCAGGCATCCGACACGATCAGGATGCGTGACGGCAGCGGCCCCACGCTGAGCAGCCGCGCCCGTTCCAGGTTCGCGTCGCGCAGGGCGGGGGGCATGAGCGCTTCAGGCAGGTTGGGTCACCTGCGAGGTGTTGCGCGGGGCAAAGAAGCTGAGGCGGTTGAGCGCGACCCAATCGATCAACTCAAGCCTGCCGTCGAAATGCTCCACCAGCGCGGTGCAGCTTTCCACCCAGTCGCCGTCGTTGAGATAAAGCACGCCGTTCACTTCGCGCATTTCGGCCTGATGGATATGGCCGCAGACCACGCCGTCCAGCCCCCGCCGCTGGGCTTCGCTGGCCAATGCCACCTCGAAGCGGTCGATCGCCTTCACTGCCTCCTTTACTTGGCGTTTCAGCCAGGCGGACAGCGACCAGTAGGGATAGCCCATGTGGCGGCGGATGAGGTTGAAGTAGCGGTTGACCGTGAGTGCCGCGGTGTAGGCCCAGTCGCCGAGCAGGGCCAGGAACTTGGCGTAGCGCACCACGCTGTCGAACTCGTCGCCGTGGAGGACGAGCAGGCGGCGGCCATCGGCGGTGGTGTGCACGGCTTCGGAGCGCAGCTTGATGCCACCGAATTCCAGGCCCATCGGCAGCCAGTGGCGCAGCATCTCGTCGTGGTTGCCGGGGATGTAGATGATATCGGTGCCAGTCTGCGCCTTCTTCAGGATCAGTCGCAGAACCTCATCGTGGCTTTCGTCCCAGAACCAGGATTTGCGCA
>JAYTHH010000529.1:0-2314 GCA_043732745.1 Rhodospirillales bacterium | reverse complement strand
ATTGCGCGACAATCTGGATGAGAATTTGCGGCGATCAGGATGAGAAAACATGATCGCGGCGCGGGCATGATGTGCGCGGTGATTGTCGCGGGCAAGGTTTAAGTTGGTGGTTGATTGTCGGGGCGCGACACCGGTTCGAGGTCTTTGATTGTCGCGTAGGCTTGTGGGCGGCCGGCGCCCTTATTTTTGCGATCGAGGGCGGCGCGTCGGCGATAGCTGTCGACGTTGATTTCGAAAATTGTGGCGTGATGGACGAGGCGATCGACGGCGGCGAGCGTCATGGCCGGGTCAGGGAACACCTTCCCCCAGTCGCCGAACGGCTGATTGGCCGTGATCAAGGTCGATCGCCGTTCGTATCGGGCACTGATCAGCTCGAACAGGACGGAGGTTTCCGCCTGGTCTTTGCTGACATAGGCGAGGTCGTCGAGGATCAGCAGGTGGAAGCGATCGAGCCGGTTGATGGCGGCTTCGAGAGCCAGTTCGCGACGGGCAACCTGGAGCCGCTGCACCAGATCGGACGTGCGTGCGAACATCACGCGCCACCCATTTTCCACCAGGGCCAGACCGATGGCGGAGGCGAGATGGGTTTTGCCTCCGCCCGGTCCACCGATCAGGAGCAGGTTGGCGCCCTTTTCAATCCAGCTGTCGCCGGCGCAGATCGCCAGGATGTGGGCTTTGGAGATCATCGGCACGACATTGAAATCGAAGCTGTCGAGGGTCTTGCCGGGTAGCAGTTGGGCCTCGACGAGATGGCGCGCGAGGCGGCGTCGGTCCCGTTCTGCGATTTCGTGCTCGGCCAGTGCGGCCAGCAGGCGCGCCGCAGGCCAGCTTTCCTTATCCGCCCGCTCGGCGAAGCCCGGCCAGTCCTGCTTGATGGCGGGCAGGCGGAGGTCGTTGAGCATTAGCGAGAGCCGGGCGGCATCGATGCCCCCGTTTTGGATAGTCTGGGGTTGGATAGTCTGGGGTTGGATTGTTTGGGTCATGCCGCCTCTCCCATGGCAGCGCCAAGCAGCTGGTTATAGTCGGCCAACGGGGTGAGATGGACGGCGATCTCGGGCAACCCGGTGGGGTCCGGAGCAAAGCGCGTGCGCAACGCGGCCAGATCGGGGAGTTGGCCGGCGGCGAGATCGGCGGTGAGCAGCACGGCCAGGTCGGCCTCGCACCCCCGCTCGTGGGCCAGCGCCAGGAGATCGACCATCAGGCGGCAGGCCGACTTCTCAGGAAGTTTCTCGATCAGGCGGTCGAACGTCAGGCGATAGGCTTCCCGGGGGAACAGCTGATCGCGGTAGACGAGGCCCAACAGCGCCATCGGTTTGCGCCGCAGAGCGTGGATGACGTGGCGATAATCGACGACGTGAGCACGCTTGCCAGTGCCGGGGGCGCGTCCCCGCGTGAGGGTCATCAGCAAGGTGGCACCGACAAACACGTCGAGCCGGTCATCGTAGAGTCGGACCCGCAGACGATGGCCGATGAGCCGCGATGGCACCGTGTAGAAGACCTTTTTGAGGGTGAACCCGCCCGAGGAAGTCACGGTGACGAGCGTTTCCTCATGGTCGCTGGTCCGTTGGCCCGGCAGTTGCTGAAGCGCCGGCCGCTCGGCCTCGATGCGCTTGGTGTGGTGGGCGTTCTTGCGGCTGACGATCTCGTCGACGAAGCGGCGATAGCTGGCGAGGTCGTCGAAGTCGCCGGTTCCGCGCATCAGCAACGCGTCCTTGATCGTTTTGCGTAGATGGCCGTGGGCGCTTTCGATGGTGCCGTTCTCGTGGGCGATGCCGCGGTTGTTGCGGGTCGGTTGCATCCCGTAATGGGCACACAGGGCGTCATAGCGCCGGGTCAGGTCCTCCCGCGCGTCCTGGTCCAGGTTGCGGAACGCCGCGGAGAGGCTGTCGCTGCGGTGTTCGAGCGGTGCGCCGCCGAGCGCCCACAGCGCGTTCTGCAGTGCCTCGGCCAAGGCTACGTAGCTCTCGCCGCCCAGGATGACATGTGCATGCTCGAAGCCGGAGTAGGCCAGGCGAAAGTGATACAGGCGATGGTCAAGCGGCACGCCTGCGATGGTGACACCGAGATCGGCCATGTCGGTGAAGTCCGACAGTCCCATCCGGCCGGGCTCGTGAACCTGGCGGAAGATCACCTCCTGGTCTGCGCCATGAACCGCTCGCCAAGAACGGATGCGGCGCTCCAGGGTGCGTCGTGCGCCAGCCGATAAACCAGGATAACGCCGCTGCATCTCTTCGAAGATCGCAATCGCGCGCAGACCCGGCGCCGCCTCCAGCATCGGCACGACCTCGGTGTCGAAGAAGTCGACGAGCGGATC
>JAYTHH010000528.1:0-2321 GCA_043732745.1 Rhodospirillales bacterium | reverse complement strand
GCTCAGCACCTGGAACCGGGACAGGCGAAGCCACCCCCGTCGCCGCGTCGATCAGTTCGAGCGTGCCCCCGGCAGTCTGGCCCATCGTATCGGTGGCGATCGCCTGGCCCGCCGTGCCCACAACCTCGAGACGACGACGCGGCAGTGTCTCGGGGCAATTATAAGCGACATGCATCTGCACCATCACCCCCGAACGGCTGCGCGCCATCAACAAGGCACCGTCTTCCACATTGTAATGATGCACCTGCGCCTGGCCCATCGCCATCACCTCTACCAGCGGTTCGGCAAGCAAGGTGGCACAGAGGTCAAGGCCATGGGGGGCAAGGTCGAACAACGCCCCTCCTCCGGCCCGGCGCGGATCGATCCGCCAGTTATCCCCGGCCCAATCAGCCGGAAGCCAACAGGCGTAGACGATGCGTATGGCCGTCACGATCCCCAGCTCTCCGTCGGCGATCAGCGCGGCCAGCGCCTGATGCGCAGCATGGAACCGCTGATCGAAGGCTGTCGCGTAGCGCACCCCCGCGCGGGCACAGGCATCGACCATCGCCTGCGCATCCTCCATCGTCGTCGCCATCGGCTTCTCGCACAACACCGGGAGGCCGGCGGCGGCCGCAGCCTCGACCAAGGCACGATGGGCATGGTTGGGCGCCGCGACATAGACGGCGCCGAGGCCAGGGGTGGCCAGGAACTCAACCATGCTGTCATGGGCGGGCACACCCAGAACCTCGGCCGCCCGATGACGAGACACCGGGTCAGGGTCGAACACGGCACCGAGCATGCCATTCACACTCGCCTGGATGGCCGGCCCGACGTAGTCGCGCGCAACCCAGCCACACCCGGCAATGCCCCATTTCAGCACCGGCACTACCATTGCTCCGGCAGGTCCAGCAGCACGCGGCGCCGCACCAGGTCGGCGACGGCCGGATCACCGGCAATCGCCTCCGTGGGCCCATGCGGCGTCGTGGGATAGGTGACCAATGATGCATACTCCTGCTCATACCGCTCGGAAGGCCAGCGGATCGCGGTCATGCCATAAAGCGGGTTGCGCCGCACCGGAGTACCAGGCTCAGGGATGGCCACGCCAGCCTCGATGGCACGCGGCAAGCCTGCGGCACAGGCGAGCGAGACCGCCGGGGCATCCGCAAGCACGTCGACGGACATCGAGCGTGGAATGCGAGCTTCGACCAGCGCAGCGGTCAACTCACGATCGTCATACAACACAGGCGTGCCGAACAGGGCCGCGTAACCCCCTGGTGAAAGCGGATTGCCCGAGGAAAGATTGTCGACAAGCGCGTTATGCGCATGCCCGACCAACACCGGTCCGGCGGAAACACGGCGCATCTCACGGGCGACATGCGGCTTTTCAGGAAGGAAATAGAAGGCGTCATGGCAGAATACCGTTCCAAACGCAGCGTCGGCGAAAGGCCAGGACATCGCCGCGTCGAAGCAGATCAACCGGGCCGTGGGCGCCACATAACGGCGCGCGAGCCACAGCTTCGCGAACACGACGTCGCCGCCCGCCACCATCGAATAGGACCGTGCAAACTCCCGCAGGAAGTGCCCGGCGCCACACGCCAGCTCAAATACGGAGCCCGGCGCACGGTGCGCCTCGGCAAGGCCCAAGCCTGAGAGAAAGGTGGGATCCGACCATCGATGGGCGAAATAGGTGCCGACCGGGCCAAACGCCAGCAAGTCCATGGCGGCACGGAAACTCAGCGCACCGCCCTGGCGCAAGACACTGCGGCGCGCGTCTATCGACGGCGGCTTGCTCCGTGCCCAATCGTCCTGATCGGCCAAAAGGATCATCGTCGCGGAGAAGTCGTCGCCCTGATCGAGCGCGGCCAGAGCGCCGCCGATCAAAGCTTCCCTGTTCAACCGCAGAAATGGAATATCTTCGACGACGGGCCAACGCTCTGTGCCGTCCGACAAGGAATGCGGTGTATCGGCAACGAGAGGCCGACCTGAGGTCGGACTGCGCAATCCCATCCAGCGGGTCAAGGCAACCCGGCATCCAACAGGACAGCATGATGAAACGCCTGCGTTGGCCCGGCGTGCACCAGGTCCATGTCATCGAGCGCCTGATCGATCGTGAAGCCTGCAACATCGTCGAAGTGCCGCAACTGCAGCACACGGTCCATCACGTCTGCGGCATGAAAGGCGCGTCCCTCCGGCGTCGTTGCATCGGGGATGTGCGCCAACGCCGCTTCGGTCAGGGCACGCAGTGCCGCGGGAAGCGTCGCGAGTTCACGGGTGAACAAGCATCGGATGATCGGTGTCAGGTGCTCGCCCAACAGGACCTCACCAGCAAACCCGCTATCGGG
>JAYTHH010000527.1:0-2331 GCA_043732745.1 Rhodospirillales bacterium | reverse complement strand
GACATGGCGATGAACCGGGTCAGTCAGAAGGCAATGCGGGCCTGGCTCGACCTTGGCCCCCGGTTTCTGCCTTTCGCCGATGCGACCACGCCCGATCTGCCGCTATCGCGCCTGCTGCGGCTGTCGCTGTTTCAGGTTTCTGTTGGCATGGCCCTAGTGCTGCTGATCGGCACGCTGAACCGGGTGATGATCGTCGAGCTCGATGTGCCGGCCTCACTGGTGGCGGTTATGATCGCGATGCCGCTGATTGCCGCCCCGTTTCGCGCCGTAATTGGCTTTCGCTCTGACAACCACCGCTCTGCCCTGGGCTGGCGGCGGGTTCCCTTTATCTGGCGCGGGACGATGGTGCAGTTCGGAGGCCTCGCGATGATGCCGTTCGCGCTGCTGGTGCTGTCCGGCACCGGCGAGGCCAACGCCTGGCCGGCGTGGGTCGGCTGGGTTGGCGCCGGCACCGCGTTTTTGTTTACCGGCGCGGGGCTGCACACGATCCAGACCGTCGGGCTCGCGCTGGCAACAGATCTCGCCCCGGTTGAATCACAACCCAAGGTGGTGGGGCTGATGTACGTGATGCTGTTGCTCGGCATGGTGGTGAGCGCCATTATCTTTGGGGTGCTGCTGAGCGATTTCACGCCGATGAAGCTGGTTCAGGTGATCCAGGGATCGGCCGTCATGACCATCGTGCTGAACGTGATAGCACTTTGGAAGCAGGAAGGGCGGCATTCCGCGCAGGGCGTGGAGACAGGTCAGAACGTCGGATTCGTCGAATCCTGGCAGCGGTTCATCCAGGGCGGCAACGCGGCCCGTAGGTTGCTGGCGGTGGGATTGGGCACGATGGCCTTCAGCATGGAGGACGTTCTATTGGAGCCTTATGGCGGCCAGATCCTGAAGCTGTCGGTGGCCACTACCACGGCGCTGACGGCAAGTCTTGCGATCGGGGGGCTGTTGGGCTTCTGGGTGGCTTCGCGTGTGCTCGGCCGCGGGACCGATCCGTTCCGGATGGCCTGCGCGGGTGCGTTGGTGGGTATTCCGGCGTTCCTGTCGGTGATCGCGGCCGCTGAGTTTGGCTCGGCTGTCATGTTCGGCGCCGGTGCGCTGTTCATCGGTTTTGGCGCGGGCATGTTCGGCCATGGGACGCTGACGGCCACGATGAACCTGGCGCCCAAGGGGCAGAGCGGGCTCGCTCTGGGGGCCTGGGGCGCAGTGCAGGCAACGGCCGCGGGGATCGCGGTGGCGATGGGCGGCATCATCCGCGACGTGGTTGCAGGGTTTCCCGCCGTCGGCGTGATTGGCCCGGCCACCGGCTATGTCGCCGTCTATGCGCTCGAAGTGGTGCTGTTGCTGGTCACGCTGATCGCGATGCTTCCCTTGCTGCGGCCAAGGGCTGCGATGGCGGGTGCGCTTTCACAGGCGCGGATCTGACACTCGGACTGCGACTGATCCTCGTGCTGGGTACGCAGTTTGAGGGTGTCAAAACTGGCATCGCGCCGGTATTCTGGTGCATCCGCGCTACAGATGAACGAAGCGCGGCACAGTTTGGGGAGCGCTTAGCGTGAGCACCACAGAGTCGAAAAAGAAGCCGGTTCGTGGCCGTCTGTTCTTTGCAAATCCGGGGCCGACCAACATTCCCGATAGTATCCTGCGCGCAGTGTCGCAGCCGACGGTCGATTTCATGAGCGCGCCGTTCCTGGCGCTGTACGACGACTGCATGGCGGGGCTGAAGCGGATTCTGAAAACGAAGCAGCACATATTCTTCTACACCGCCTCCGGCCACGGTGCCTGGGAGGCGGCGCTGGTCAACGTGCTGTCGCCCGGCGACACGCTTCTGATCGTGGAGACCGGCTATTTCTCGATGGGCTGGGCCGAAATGGCCGAGGCGCTGGGCTTGAAAATCCAGACAGTTTCCGCCGATTGGCGCCGTGGCGTGGATGTGGCGGCGGTCGCTGCGGCCTTGGCCGATGATAAAGATCATAAAATCAAGGCGGTGGGCGTGGTCCACAATGAGACCGCCACCGGCGTGGCGCTGTCGCTGACGCCGATTCGCGCGGCGTTGGACGCGACCGGGCATCCCGCGCTGCTGATGGCCGACACGATTTCGTCGCTGGGTTGCTTCGATTTCCGCATGGATGAGTGGGGCATGGACGTGGTGGTGGGCGGCAGTCAGAAGGGCCTGATGCTGCCAACCGGCATGAGCTTCACCGGTGTGTCGGACAAGGCGCTGGAGGCGCACAAGACCTCCACCATGCCGAAGCACTACCTGAACTGGACGGCGATGATGGGCCGTCGACACAAAAGCTTCATCGGCACCGTGCCGATCGCCCTCTTCTACGGCCT
>JAYTHH010000526.1:0-7957 GCA_043732745.1 Rhodospirillales bacterium | reverse complement strand
GGACGCATTCTAACCTCCCAGGCGGCGGCGGCGGCGGCGGTGCCACCGGCATCCGCATCCTGTCTGGCCTCGCGCCCGGCGCCGTTGTCGCCGTCACGGTCGGCGCCGCTGGCGTGGCGCCGACCGGCGGTGCGACCGGCCCAGGTGGTAATGGCGGCACGTCCAGCTTCGGCGCCTATGTCTCCGCCACCGGCGGTCTCGGCGGTGGTGGTGGCTCCAGTTCCACCACAACGGCAGGTGGCGGCGGAGGCACCGCCGTCGGCGGCGATCTCAACTTCGCCGGAAGCTGCGGCACCGACAGCATCATTCTGGCCGCACGCGGCGGCGATGGTGGCGGCCCCGGCTCAGGCCGCGGCACCACCGGCTATATCCAGGGCCTCACCGCCCAAGGCTATGGCGGCGGCGGCGGCGGCGGCGGCGCCAGCAACACCACCGGCACCGGCTCCGGCGCCCCCGGCGGCAACGGGGGCGCAGGCCTCGTGATCGTGGAGTACTGACCATGAAAGATTTTGCACGCATCGAAACCGGCATCGTCGCCGAACTGCTCGCCACCGATGCCGACCTCTCCATCACCTTTCATCCCGCACTGGACTGGCGGGAGGTCGCTGGCAACGTCGAGATCGGCTGGTGCCTCACCGAAACCGGGTTCCAGCCACCACCTCCGTCAATCGTCATGCCGCAGGTCCAGCCCACGCTTTCCGAGCTTGAAGCAGAGCTGACCAAGCTTGTCGTCCGCTTTGCCGCGCTCAAAGCCTTCTAGGAGCAAACCCTGATGACAGCTCCGACCCCAGCCACCCATATCTGGCGCCCCAGCGGCGCCCGACGCTGCGTGTTGGACGGCTTCGTACCCGTCCCCCGCGGAACCGTCCCCACCACACCCGCACCGCTCGCCTGGCCCGCCAAGGACCCGGCAGATGTACTGGACTACGAATTCGATATCTCGGCCGCCTTGCTCGGCAACAAGGGCGACCTCATCACCACGCTCGACGCAGCCGTCACGCCCAACGCGCCGGGAGATCTCGCTCTCACCAGCATGGCGGCAGATGGCGCCATGGCGGTTTTCTGGTTCGGCCAAGGCCACATCGGCACGATCTACGTAGTCCAGATCACGATAACCACGCAGTCCGGTCGCACCATCAGCCGCGCCGTTCTGCTGCCCGTCCAGGCCCTCGCCTCCGCTTCGGCGCCAAGTCAGGTGCTCACGACCGATACTGGCACGATCGTCACCGATCAGAACGGCAATCCCATCCTGATCGGAGGCTAACGCCATGACAACGATCGCACAGCTTCCGTTGCCTCAGCCACTACGGATTCAGATCTCCTTCCCATCAGCCAAGCCGGAATCCTGCGCGCCGCCAGCCGTCTTCAACTGACCGCGGGTCTGCAGCCCACACTGACCCTGGCAGTCAACCAACTGCTCGGGCGCGCCACCGCCGGCGCTGGCGCGCCCGAGGCGATCGCCATCGGTGCAAACCTCGCACTCACCGGCAACACCCTGTCCGCCATCGCCACGCCCTTCAACGTGGCAGGCATGCCCGCAGCCACATCGCCGGCAGGCCCCGACCTCGTCGCCATGGCGCAGGCCGGGGCCAACAAAGCGGCCTCCTACACGCAGTTCATGTCGGGCCTCTCCTCGCTCGCCAATCTCGACATCTCTCAACTCGCCAGCACGCCCACTAGCCTGGCCAATGCACGCAAGATCGCCGACCAGATGGCGGACGCGCTGCCGATCGAAGCCTTCGGCGCGATCGGCGACGGTGTCACCGACGACACCAACGCGCTCGTGGCCGCAATCACCAGCAACCGCCCCATTCGCCTCGGCTCGAAAACCTACATCGTCAATGGCCAGCTCACGGTCAATACCGCCAACGCCACGCTGATCGGCGTGCCCGGCCAATCGATCCTGCGACGCGCTAGACAGGCCACCGGCAGCGCCTGGATCGCTATCCAGGCCACCGGCTTTCGCGCCGATGGCGTCGTGTTCGACGCCAACCGCTCTGCCATTGCCACCGACAACTGGGCGGTGCTGGTCGGCAGCGGCTGCCTGCAATCCGATTGGCAACGATCCAGCTTCATCAATGCGGGAGGCGCCACACTCGGCAGCGGCCTCGTGTTCCTGGCCAGCGATCCATCGATTTGCCAGCACGCCGTGCGCGATTGCGAATTTTCTGGCAACCAGCTTCACGGCCTTTGGTCGCAGGCCTGCGCGGGCATACTCGTGGAAGGGTGCCGCGCGCATGACAACGGCCAACACGGCCTGAACCTCGATTATAACGACAGCAGCTTCGCCAAGAAGTTGCGGCTGTCGCAGGTGATAGGCAATCGCTGCTGGAACAACCTGCGCGGCATCACGGTCGGTAACTTCAATGCCACCAACACGACCACGCCCATCTGGGGCCACGCCAACCCCGACGCGCAATCAACGCTGGTTATCGGCAATCTTTGCCATGACAACAGCGTCTATGGCATCGGCGTCTCCGGCCGAAACCTGCTCGTGCACGGCAATATCTGCGTGAACAACGGCACGGTCGCAAACTCTGGCGCCGGCATTCTGGCCAACATATCCTATTCGCGGGTCACCGCGAACATGCTGTCCGGTGCAGGACTTTACGGCATCGACAGCGGTGGTTCGATTTATTCGGAGATCAGCGCTAACCACATCACAGGCCACTCCTTCGGCATCAACTGTGGTGGCGGAACCGCTGTCCGCGTCGAAGACAACACAATCCAGGACGCCACATCCTGGGCCATCCTCGTCAACAATGTTGAAACCGACGGCAGCGGCGTTAATTTAGGCATCGCCGCCAGCGGCCTCGCACTTGTCGGCAACTGGATCGGCATGAACGGTGCCGCCGCGTCCGGAATTCTCCTGCGCGACGGCCCGCAGGGTGTCCTGGTCGCACGCAATCATTTCACGGGCAGCAATGGCGCCCTGCTTGCCAATTGCCTGTGGGCGAATACCGACCAGATCATCATCGAAGCCAACCGTTGGAACTTTACCCAGCGCTTCTTCACCAATCCGACGACCTACAACGCGCTGCAGACCATCATCGTGCCTGACATCGCCGACGGCGTGATGGTCACCTCCGCGTCATCGGGCGTGCAGTCGATGCTGACCAGCTACCAGACCATCTGCTTCGGCCAGGTCACGTTCGCACGTGTGACCAACGGCGGCAGCAACTACACCACCGCTGGTATCTCGGTCGTGGGCCTGGGCACCGGCGCCACAGCGCGCGCGGTGATCAGCAATGGCACCATCATCGGAATCGTGATCTCAACGCCCGGGACCGGCTACGGCAACGCCGGCACCGCACTCGCCGTCAGCATCACCGGTGACGGTACAGGGGCCACCGCCACGGCCTATGCCGGTGTCCCCATCCCAGACGAACGACGCCTGCGTGTGCGCTGCAACACCAGCGTCCGCTTCGCCAGATCCGGATCGAGCCCGGTCCAGGAGAACTGGACCGGCACGGACATTACCGTGGCCGCCAATGCTGACGTCGAGTGGACCGGAACCTTCAACACCTGGCGCGCAACCATGTTCGCCAGCGGCGACTACGTCCTGCCTGATGCCACCGGCGGTGCCCTGCTGCGCAGCATCGGCAACGCCGATGTCCAACTTCGCCCGGCAGGTGTTGGCCGCGTCCGACTGACATCGGATTCCGAAACCACCGGCTGCCTCGAACTGATCGGCCGCAACGCGCCCGAGGCGGTGGTCGCCGGCCCTCCAGGCTCGACCTACCGTAATCTCAACGGCGGCATCGGAACCAGTTTCTACGTCAAGCGCAGCGGCACCGGCAACACAGGGTGGTTTGCGATCTGCTGACCTGCCAGCAGCAAACACCGATCTGGCCAAGTCATTTCGATCACCAACCCCCGAAAACGGGGCGGGGAGAACATGCATGCCCAGCCTTCCCCAACTGCCCGAAGCGCCGGTTGCCCACGACGCAGACAAGGTCATGCTCGACCAGTCCGGCGTGTCGCGCACCGCCACTATCGCCACGCTGCACAACGGTCTGCAGCCCAAACTGACCCTTGCCCAGGGCGCATTGCTCGGCCGCGTCAGCACCAATCCCGGCCCCCCCGAGCCAGTCGGTGTCGGCACGGGCTTAAAACTGAACAATGGCGCTCTCGCAGCCGATACCGCAGTGGTGGCTGCGCTGGCATCCCCCGCCTTCACCGGATCGCCAACCGCGCCAACCCCTGCCGCCGGGGACAACAGCGTAGCCATCGCCACGACCGCCTTCGTTCAGACCAAACTCTTCCAGCCCGTCGCGCTGACCGGCGATGTGGTCGGCGCCAACACGTCCGGCAGCAACGGCTCCATCGCAACAATGCTTCCCGTCATCACCACGCCCGGAAACTTCGTCAAAGTGACGGTGAATGCGAAAGGCCAGGTCACCGGTGGCAGCACCACGCTCACGCTCACCGATATCACAGGTTTTTCCAACGGTTTTCCCGTGCAATCCGTCGCTGGTAAAACGGGCGCCGTCAGCGATCTTTCGGCGGGCTCCACGCTGTCCACTGGCAGCACCACGGCGCGCAGCCTGGCCGACCGCGCCCAGGATACGCTGAACGTTCGAGACTTCGGTGCCGTTCTTGACGGTGTAACAGACGATACCCCGGCACTTGCCCGCGCACAGCAGGCAGCCCAGAACCGCGGCGGCGCATTAATCGTCATACCCGCCGGAAACCTCTATCTCGCTGGCACAGTCTACACCATCAGCGGCAACGGCTGGTTGATCCAGGCCGGTGCAACCGTCTCGGGCCCAGGCCAGATCTTGGGCCTCACCGATAGTGTGAGCGGCAATATCGGCCTTGCCATCGCAAAATTCTCCGCCGAACCGCAGGGCTCCAGCAGTCTTTTCGTCTCCAACTTCGTGGGCGCCACGAACTCCCCCACAAGCTACGAAAAGAATGCCATCTATGCCCGGATTGTCACCGGAGATTCATCCAGCGGTGCCATTCTCCGCGATGCTGTCGCCGGCGAGTTTCAGGCCCAGACCCAATCGGGCACCACATCCGGGCGTATCTGGGCCATCAACCCCATCGCAACCGTGTCGCCATATTCGGACGCATATGCATTGGGCGCCGAAATAGCCGTCGAGAACTTCGGCCAAGCGCAGCCGCTGGTGGATCAGTCCAACAGCAAGATCGGCGTCAACATCATCGCCGGCGGCAACCAGCAGAGCACCGCTGCAATCGTCGTCAATGGCGGCCCCAGCACAGACGCCACTGGTGCTCAAACCGGGATATCCCAGTGGAACACGGGCATCTTCATCAAGGATGTCGCGATCAGCGGCAAGGCGCTGCGGGTCGTCACAGTCGGCAATTCCGGATGGACCGACGTCGCGAGCATCGACAAGGCAGGCAATGCCCACTTCAATACAGTCGCCATCACCGGAAACGGTGCTCCAAGTATATTTTCAAATACCTGGACCGCCGGAAATCCTGGCAACGGCGCGTTTCAGTGGAATTTCACCGGGTCGGTTCCAAGTGCCGGCGTCATCGGCCCCCTCACCACCGTCTACAACAACGGACCGCATTGCGCGCAGGCGGCAAAGTTTCAGTATTTCAGCCAGGCCGGCGGGGCGGACAGCGTCGACAACGCCCAGACCCTGATAGGCATCTACAATCCAAGCGCCGTCACCGGCGCCAACATGGGCGCCGAACTGGTCAGGTGGACCGTCGGCATCACCCCGCAGGACACCAGCCACAACTGGACCCATGTCGTTGAGGAATACAACGTCGTCAACCGTGGTCTCGACATGGGATGGAAGGCCTATCGCAACGACCCAGTGAACAACGTCGCTGGGCCTCAACAGATCACCGGCATCGTCAATTATTCGCCTGAAGCCACTGGCCTTGGCCAGTCCGGCGAAGGCAAGAACTTGCTGTTCGCCGAGCTCTTCGGCCAGTCCGCCGCAACGAACAGCACCGGAATCCCAGCCCGCTTCTACAACGCCTCGCTCTACGAGCCGAACTGCGTCGTGGGCGGCACCGGCCGTGCTATCTATATCAATGGCGATCTTACCGGCCTCGTCCCGCAGATCCCTTATGCGCCGATCGAGATCAATCTCACCTGGCTGCACGGTCTGCGCACCACCACCGCCAGCTTTCAGGATGGCCAGGCCCTGACCATGGCTACCGCACAGGCGATCGCATGGACCAACGGCACATCGACCGCCAGGATCACCACGAGCGGCAGCAACGCCAACCAGGACCTTGTGCTCAGCCCGGCCGGCACCGGTGCGGTGCGTGCAACAACGCTGTCAGCTACCGACAACACCGGGCTGAACCTTAGTACCAGCAATGGCACCGTCATCCAGGTCAAAGACAATGGCACGGCCGCCCTGTCGAAACTCGTCGTCACGCCGGGCAATGCCGGGACCCCTGCCATTCTCGCAATCACGGGCGAGACGAATCAGGGGCTTAACATCCGCAGTGCCGGCACCGGCCAGATCAACTTCCAGTCCGGCAGCGGCGGCGGCACCAACGCGCTGACCATTGTGCCGAATGCAACAGCAGTGAATGCGCTGTCCGTCACTGGCGGCAGCACTGGCCAGAACGTGGTGCTCGGGGTCAACGGCGCCGATGCCAACGTCTCCATTCAGCTCACACCGCAGGGCACCGGTAGCGTCGCAATTGCCAAACTCTCAGCCACCGGCGGCAGTGCGGCAGTATTGATAACACCGCCATCGGCACCTCCACACCTGCCACCGGCGCCTTCACCAGCATCAAAGCGACGACGGCTACGGCGGCTGATGGCACCGGGCTCAATCTTGGAACCAGCAACGGCACGGTCCTACAAATCAAGGATTCTGGGATCGCCGCCCTGTCCAGGTTCGCCCTTACACCGGGGAACGCTGCCACGCCCACGATCCTGGCCGTTACCGGTGAAACCAATCAAGGCCTGAATATCCGCAGCGCCGGCACCGGCCAGATCAACTTCCAGTCCAGCAATGGCGGTAGCACCAACGCCCTGACCATCGTGCCGAATGCAACGGCGGTGAATGCGCTGTCTGTCACCGGCGGTAGCACCGGCCAGAACGTGGTGCTGGGCGTCAACGGAGCGGACACCAACGTCTCGATCCAGATCAACCCGCAAGGCACCGGCACGGTGTATATCAACAAGTTGCAGGCCGCGGGCGGCAGTATCGACGCAACGCCAATCGGCACCAGCACTACCGCCGCGGGTGCCTTCACCACGCTGAAGGCATCCAGCCTGGCAAGCTTCTCAGGCGGCCTCGCCGATGCCAGCGTCAGCATCCAGACGCCCACCACCGGATTTTCGATCACGGTCGCGAACGGTGTCTCCACACTTCAGCTCACGCCAGCCGCCACTGTGGCATCCGGCACGATCACCTTGCCGGCAAGCCCGGGCAACGGGCAATGGTTGCTGATTGCATCGACAACCGCAGTCGCCGCGTGCAGCTTTCTGCCCTCGTCGGGCCAAGCCATTCTGGGCGCCCCCACGAGCATAGCGGCCTTCAACGAGGTCGCCTTCCAGTATCAAGCAGCATCCACGCGATGGGTCTGCCAATCAGGCAACGACAGCCGTGTCGCCAACGCTGCGAGCAGCTCCAATCTCCTGTTCGGCACTGGCGCCGATGGGGCCGTGACGATCAGCAGCGGCACCACCACGCTGACGCGAGACATGCATTACACCTCACTTACATTGTCTGGCACCAGCGCCATCGCAGCCAACGGATTTCGTATCTACATCAATACCACGCTTGATATCTCCGCTGCGCAGACAGGGGCGATCTTCGTTACGACCTATAACGGCAATGTCGCCACGGGCGCCACGGCAGGTGCCTCAAGCACTACCAACAGCTTTGCCGCCAACGCAACTGCCTTGCCGATCCCGTTCCAGGCCGGTAGCGCAGGGGGCGGAGGTGGTATCACGGCAGGTGGTGCGGGTGGGGCAGTCTCGACCATCAACTCCTGGGGGGGG
>JAYTHH010000525.1:0-2332 GCA_043732745.1 Rhodospirillales bacterium | reverse complement strand
GGGCGCCTGGCCACCGAGATCAGGGTGGCCGGCCCGATCGGCTCGGCCACCAGCGCCAGAAGATCCTCGGTGTCGAGCAGCGGCGAGAGCCGGATGATCGGATCGGACACGGCCACGCACGGGTCGCGCGCCAGTTGCAGGATCAGGGCGTGCGGCACGTCCGGCAGCTCGCGGATCACCGCGGCGATTACCATGCGGACCCGCAGCGCTTCGTCCGCCACAAGGGTGGTCAGCGCCGACATCGCCTGTGCCTGCAATGGCGCCAGCCGCGCCGTGGGCAGGCTCGGCAGCAGCAGCGCCAGACGATGTGCCAGCAACGCGCGCACCCGCTCATCGGGATCGCCGACCATGCGGTGGAGCAGCAGCCCGGTGGCCGCCGGATTGATGGCCAGTGCCGCGCGCACCGTTACCGACGGGTCTTGCACCATCGCCGAAAGGACCGCCTCGCTGGCGGTGGGGTCAGACGCCAGCCGTACTTTTTGCCGCTCGCCCGTCTCGATCTCGGCTGCAGCCTTGGTGCCGATCAAGAGGATTCCTCCGTGCGAGAGACAAGCCAATGCCCGCGCCCTGATCGTTTGACCTGGTACATGACCTGGTCAGCGCGCTGCATCAGCGTGTCCACGTCCTCTCCCCGCCCGGGCCAGCGTGTGGCGATGCCAATCGACATCGTCAGCGGCGGCGCCAGCTCGGCGGCGAGATGCTGCAAAAGCTGGGGCCCCTCCACCCGTAGCTGCTCGGCGCGTTCGGCGGCCGAGAACTCGTCGGTGGCATCCAGCCAGATGGCGAATTCATCGCCGCCAAGCCGCGCCACCAGGTCCTGGGCGCGAACGATCGAGCGCAGGATGGACGCGGTGATGATCAGCGCCTCGTCTCCGATGTCGTGGCCGCAGCAGTCGTTCAGCGCCTTGAAGTTGTCAAGATCGATGAACAGCAGCGTGCCCGGCGTGTCGTCCCGCTCCAGCCGCTCCAGCCGTCGTCCCATTTCCTCGAAGAAGGCACGGCGGTTGAGCAGGCCGGTCAGCGGATCGGTCCGCGCCTGCCGGGCCATTTCCCGCTGGATCGCCTCATGTTCCAGAATGACGCGCACCAGCCCTGTGGCCGAGGACGCGAGCACCACGTCGTCGGCGTCCATGCCGCGCCCGCCGACCGGCCGCCACAACGCCAGGCCTGCCTGATCGCCGAAGCGGGTCTGGCAGGGGCAGACCAGCACGATATGCCCGTCTGCCGTGCTGGCCTGGGACGGCTCGACCGGCCGCTCCTCCAGCAAGGTGAGCGCCTGGTACAACACCGCGGTCATCCCGGTGCCAGTTTGGTGCAGCACGGTGGGCAGCACGCCGTCCCCGGCCATATCGACAACCGCGGCGCCTTCCAGCCCCATGCCTGTTGTCACCGATTCGAGCACCACCTGCATCATGCGTGGCGCCAGCACCTCCTGGCGCATGCGCCACAGGATGTGGTCCAGCATCTCACCGCGCCGCAGCGACGTGGCAATCGTGGCGTCGTGCCCGTCCTGCTCAGAGATGTCCTGCCCCAGACCGCGGGCACCGATGATGTTGCCCGCTTCGTCCAGTAGTGGGGCGGCGGCGAAGGAGAAGCATATGCTGCCGCCATCCGGACGACGCAGCCAGGCGCGCCTGGCCCGGACCGGCGCGTTGGGCCGGAACGGGTTGATATTCTGCGAGAAGGTGCTCCCGGCCAGAATGGTATCGGCGTCCTGCCCGAGCAGGCTGGCGACCGGCCAGCCGAAGGCGGGGTCCGGCGCCAGGAACACAAAGCGGCCGTCTCGATCGGTCTCGAAGGCGAGATCGCCGGCCATCAGCGCCATGTCCCGCCAGCGCTGGCGGCTTTGCAGCAGTGCCGAACGGAGTGGATCGGGACCGCGCCCCAGAGGTGACCCCGGGACAGATTGGGCTGGTCCCTGTTGCATCAGGCTATCCAGCACGCGTTCCGCCATGCCGCTTGGCGGTTCGGGCGCGGCAGGATCGAACGTGGCGAAGGTCTGGTTCATGCTGGTCCGGCTGTGATGCTGACCCTCATTTCACGCCAAAATAGTAAACGGTCCGTAAGCGTCGCGACCGCAATCGCACATAGCGCGGAATTGACACGCCGCCGCGCGCTGCACATGGTCCGCGCGACACAGACGAGGCGCCGTAATGACCCAGTCCACGCTGCAATCCACCATCGAAACCCTGTGGGACGGGCGGGACGGGCTGTCGTCCGCCACCACTGGTGCGCCGCGCGATGCCGTGGAGGCGGCGCTGGCCGCGCTCGAATCCGGCGAAATGCGCGTGGCTGAGCCGACCGAAGGGGGCTGGATCGTCAACGAATGGCT
>JAYTHH010000524.1:0-2349 GCA_043732745.1 Rhodospirillales bacterium | reverse complement strand
GCAGCAGTCCCGCAACGCGCAGCGGGCGTTCGCCGGAGAAGGGCGGCAACGCGTAGGGCTGGCTGCCCCAGATCACGAGCACAAACCCTTCGAACAAGGTCAGTAGGCCCGCGGTCATCATCAGCATGTTGCTGTTTGTCAGCCGCGTCAGGCCCGGCACGAACAGCACGCGCCCGGAGATGGCCGCAAGTGCCGCGGTCGCCAGGATCGCGCCGCCGGCCGCGAGGGCGGGCGGCAGGCCGGCGGAGGTTTCCAGCGAATAGGCGGTCAGCGCGCCCAGCGTGCAGAACGCGCCCTGGGCGAGGTTGATCACCCCGGTAACGCGATAGACGAGGGAAAAACCCAGCGCCAGCAGGGCATAGATGCTGCCCTGCTGGATGCCGCCGATGACGATCTGGATGAACTGGGTCATACGGCGGCGCTCAGAATCAAGGCTTGGGTGGCACGCCGCCTGCGAGGCTTACAGGCTGCCAGGTATGGGCGGCGGGATTCCACTTTGTCACCACCGCCTCGTGCTCGCCCACGCCACGTTGCGGCACGGTCGGGAAATCATAGGTGCCGTTGACGCCGATGAACCCGGTGGTCCCGGCCAGCTTGGCGCGGAGCTGTTCGGCGGTGGCGTCCGGTCCGAGTTGTGACAGCGCCGACAGCACCAGCATCGCCGGGTCCCAGCCCAGCGTTGAGGCGGAGTCGGGCACGATACCGCTGGCTTTGTAGGCGGCGTAGAACTGGGCGCGGGCGGTCTTCTGCGGCTCGGACACCTCGCCGAGATCGGTGCCCATGAAGGGCGGCGAGGGGATGTAAAGCTCCTTCGGCAGGACCGCCGCATACTGGTCCATCTGCGCATAGGTCATGTTGCCGTTGGTGGTGGCGACGGGGATCTCCAGGCCGGCCTCGCTGATGCCCTTGAACACGGTGGCGATCGGGCCGCCGGTGGCCCATGCGATCAGCGCCTCGGGGTTGGTGCCCTTGATACGCTGGATCTGGGCGGAGACGCTAACATCGCCAGGATTGAAGCGGGCGTCGCCCACGATGGCGATGTCCTTGTTCTCCGGCAGCGCCACCAGTGCGCGGATGTTGCGCTCGGCATCCTGGCCGGATGCATCGGTGCTGGTGATGAGGCCGAGGCGGGTGACGCCCTTCATCCGCCAATAGCGGATCATCGCGGCGGCAAGATCCTTGGTGTCCACGCCCGAGGTGAACACGAAGCTCCCAGTGGCGGGGTGGATGCCCGGCGAGAAGCAGAACATCACAGGGCCGTTCTTCATCAGCGGCGCCATGGCGTTGCACATCGCCACCTGGGACGAGCCGAGGATGACGGCGGGCTTGCTGTCGACCAGTCCGGTTGCGAGCTGCACCGCGTTCTGCGGGCTGGTCTGATCGTCGTGAAAGACGAAGTTGACCGGCTCGGCTTTGATAATTCCCGCCGCGATGGCGGCCTGAAGATTGATCAGCGCGGTTTGCTGCGCCTTGCCGAGGAAGGCGGTGGCGCCGGTCAGCGGCAGGATCACGTCGATCGTACGGGGGGCCGCCTGGACGTTCGCAGTGGATGCGGCGCCGAACGCCAATGCGGCGATCAGGATCTTGAGCATGGTATCCCCCCTTATGCGCTTTTGCGCCTTTGGTCTTTTCACGAAAAAGCCGGTCAGTGTCGAGGGCGTAGCCTCGACGATGACCGGCCTTGCAGCAAGCGATCTATTCGGCGGCGGCGGGGATCGGTGGCGCGATCTCCTCACCCGGATACGAAGCGAGTTCTTCGTCCGAGGCGCCGAGGGTGCGCCAGTTCGACTCTTTTGGCACCACACCCTCGAACGAACGAAGCTTCACATGCGGCAGGGACTGCTCGCCGATTCCGATGGCAGGCTCGCCGCGTTGGAAGCGCTGCACGGCATCCAGCATCAGGCGGCGAAACTGCACGATCGCCACGTCCGATGCGCCCAGTCGTTCGTTGCTGCGATCCGCGATAGGGCCCATCGTTTCCCACATCGCCATGTCCTGGTTGGGAATGCCGCGAATGCCGGTGAAATCGCCCAGCTTCATCGCTTTCCGATCCTGCTTGTAGTTATTCTCGTGGATCCGAACTTTGCGGTAGTCATGGTCGACATCGATGCCGACCTGCGCGCCGCACAGTTTCCGAAATGCCTCCTGGTCGATGCCTTCACCTTCCGACCACGCCACGAAATAGAACATCGTGTGCGTGTCATCCATGGGCGCGGAAAGCTGCACCAGGCTGTATTTGTTGTTCGGCGGGATCAGCACGGTGATCGGCGCCACATAGACGGTGGTGCGGATGTAGTTGTGCGTGGCGGCGTTGAAGATCGGCCGGCGAATGGCGGCGTAGCGCAGGCC
>JAYTHH010000523.1:0-2356 GCA_043732745.1 Rhodospirillales bacterium | reverse complement strand
GCCATTCCATGAGGCGCCCGGGCAAGCCGTGGCCCTGATCGGCGAGGTCCTGCAGCACGGAGGCGTCGGTGCCCCAGGCGCCGGTTTTCATGCGCTTGCCGCCTGGCAGCTTCATGCGGTCGAACAGGATCTCTCCCAACTGCTTGGGGGAGCCGAGGTTGAAGGTCTCGCCGGCCAAAGCGTGGATTTCGGTTTCCATGACCGCCATGCGGGCGGCGAAGTCCAACGACATCGCGGATAGGTCGGCGCGATCCACCTTCACGCCGGCCAGTTCCATATCGAGCAGAACAGGGACCAGCCGACGCTCGACCTGCTCATACAGCGCCAGCGACCTCGCGCTGCGCAGGCGCGGTTTCAAGGCGTGCCACAGCCGCAGCGTGACATCGGTGTCTTCGGCTGCGTAGGCGGTGGCACGGTCCAGTGATACCTGGGCGAAGGGAATGCGCGCGCGCCCTGTGCCGGTCACGCTGTTATAGGCGATCGGCGTATGGCCCAGATGCAATTGGGATAATTCGTCCATGCCGTGGCCGTGGGCGCCGGCCCCCATGGCATAGGAGATCAGCATGGTGTCGTCGACCGGCTCGATGGTCCGCAGCCCTGCGTGATGCAGCATCATCATGTCGAACTTGGCGTTCTGGAAGATCTTTAGCACGGAGGGATTGGCCATCAGCGGCGCCAGCGCCATGATGGCATCTGTCTGGTTGATCTGCTCGCCCACGCTCTCGTGCCCGAGCGGCACGTAGCAGGATTTGCCTGGCGCGATGGCGAGCGAGAATCCGATCAGCCTGGCGCGCATCGCATCCAGCCCGTCGGTCTCGGTATCGACGGCGACGATGCCAGCAAGGGTGGCATCGGCAATCCAACGGCGCAGTTCGTCGATTTCGGTGACGCAGGCGTAGGGGCCGAACCCGTCCGTCAAGGTGATCGCCGGCGCGGGGGCATCTCCGGCGAACAGAAGCTGCCCCTGCAGACCCTCCGGGCGGGGCGTCGCTGGTGCTGCCACGGCTGTGGCGGCTTCTTCCAGCCCGAGCCGTTGCACGGTGCTCCGAAATCCCTGCGCCACGAGGAAGCTCACCAGCACGAGCTTGTCCAGCTCCGCCACCGCCAGCGCATCCACCGGCAGCGGCAGCGGTGCGTCGTCGCGCAGAATGACGAGCTGGCGTGAGATCCGCGCTGCCTCGGCGTGTTCGATGAGGACGTCGCGGCGCTTGGACGGCTTCATGGACGGCGCTGCCGCCAGCACCGCTTCGAGATCGCCGAATTCCTGGATCAGCAGCGCCGCCGTTTTCGGGCCGATGCCGGGCACGCCTGGCACGTTGTCCACACTGTCGCCCATCAGCGCCTGCACCTCGATCAGCTTGCCGGGGGGCACGCCGAATTTTTCGAAGACTTCTGGTTCGCCGATCGATTTCAGCTTGATGGGGTCCATCATGTCCACGCCGGGGCGGATCAGCTGCATCAGATCCTTGTCGGACGACACGATCGTGGTGCGGCCGCCCATTTCGCCGACTTCTCGGGCGTAGGAGGCGATGAGGTCGTCGGCTTCCCAGTCCGCCAGCTCGATCGCCGGCACGCCGAATGCCAGAGTGGCTTCGCGCACGAGGGCAAATTGCGGGATCAGTTCGGGTGGTGGTTCTGGACGCTGGGCTTTGTACTTGTCGTAGAGGCGGTTGCGGAACGTAGTGCGGCCAGCGTCGAAGATGACGGCGAAATGGCTGCCGACATGGTCCTTGAGCATGCGCGCCAGCATGTTGGTGAAGCCGAACACGGCGTTCACGGGCGTGCCGTCCGGCCGGGTCATGGGCGGGAGGGCGTGAAACGCGCGAAAGATGAAGCCGGAGCCGTCGATCAGAATGAGATGCAACGGCGCACCCGTGCGAAGGATCGGCTCCGCCGGGGTGGAATCAGTGTCCATCATCGTGCCCGGCGCCCGGGTTCAGCACGTAATGGCGCGAGCAGTACGGGCATGTCACGTCCTGGTCAAGGATGCGCAGGAACACGCGCGGATGGCCCAGCGCGCCATCGCCGCCGTCGCAGGCCACGGTGCGGTTGTCCACGTGGATCGTCTCGGTGGGAGAGGCGTCGGCTTCGGCCATTTCATATCCTTAGAGTGGTGTTGGCAGACAAAGATTCTGTCACCCATGGTCCTGATGATAGCGCCCATGATAACCAGGGTAACAATGCGTTCAACCTCGCCCGTCACGCGTCGCGTTGCCGTCCTGGGTGTTGCGGCCCTGGCCGGCTGTGTCTCGCACGCGGCCCCGCCGGGACCCAGCATCATGACGCCGATCCAGGAGCCTGATGCTTTCGTGATGCCGGATGGTGCACGCCTGCCGTATCGCGTGTGGAGGCCCTA
>JAYTHH010000522.1:0-8040 GCA_043732745.1 Rhodospirillales bacterium | reverse complement strand
TGCCGCACGTTGAATGGCACTCTTACGCTCCAGCCGCGCAGCCGGCACAGGCAACCCAGCTTCTCGGAACCGGAGTGAAAAATCTCATGACAGGCCCTCAGCCTGAAGCGGTGAACCATTATTCGGACATGCCTGGCAACAGACTCGAAGGCGTGGAGGTCGCGCTCACGCCCGAGGAGGCAAGACACGTCGACCGCGGGCGAATTGCCAATCTCGAAGTGGAGCTGGCCGAGACCCGAGATAGGTGGATGCGGGCGGAAGCCGAAAACGCGAATGTCCGAGCCCGCGCCAAGCGAGATGTCGACGAAGCTAAACAGTTCGCCATGCAGCGCTTCGCGACAGAAGTGGTTGGAGCGGCAGATAACCTGCATCGCGGCTTGAACAGCGTTCCACCGATCGACGCAACCGAGCCAGGTCTCATGACGCGGCTGCGCGCAGGGTTCGCCGAGGTGGAGCGCAGTTTTGTGGACATGCTCGCGCGCAATGGGATCAAGCGGGTCGATCCGACCGGGACTGCGTTCGATTCCGCCAGCCACCAGGCGATGGGTGAACAGAATTCCCTGGCTCATGCGCCAGGCACCGTGCTGCAGACCCTCTCTCCCGCGTGGAGTCTCAATGGGCGCCTGCTTCGCCCCGCCATGGTGGTCGTTGCCAAACAGCCCTGACCATACCTGCCAGCACATCAAGACCGCCGCACGCCCTATATAGAAAAACAATCTTGAAGGAAATCGACATGAGCAAGGTTATCGGCATAGATCTGGGAACAACGAATTCCTGCGTCGCCGTCATGGAGGCAACGGAGGCACGGGTTATCGAAAACAGCGAGGGGACGCGCACGACACCGAGCATCGTGGCCTTCGCCGAGAACGGCGAGCGCCTGGTGGGCCAGTCCGCCAAGCGCCAGGCGGTCACCAATCCGGCCAACACCATCTATGCCGTCAAGCGCCTGATAGGGCGACGGTTCGATGACCCGCTCGTGTCCAAGGACAAGGGTCTGGTGCCTTACGCCATCGTGTCTGGCGACAATGGCGACGCCTGGGTCGAGGCGAAGGGCCAGAAATACCCGCCGTCCCAAATTAGCGCCTTTATCCTTGGCAAGATGAAGGAAACCGCAGAAGCGTTCCTCGGCGAGAAAGTCACCCAGGCCGTCATCACGGTGCCCGCCTATTTCAACGATGCCCAGCGCCAGGCCACCAAGGATGCGGGCAGGATTGCCGGGCTGGATGTGCTGCGCATCATCAACGAGCCGACGGCGGCTGCCCTGGCCTATGGTCTCGACAAAAAGACCAGCGGGCGGATCGTGGTCTATGACCTGGGCGGCGGCACGTTCGACGTCTCCGTGCTGGAGATCGGCGACGGCGTGTTCGAGGTGAGGTCCACCAACGGCGACACCTTTCTCGGCGGCGAGGATTTCGACGCCCGGGTGATCGACTTCCTGGCCGATGAATTCAAGCGTGACCAGGGCATCAACCTGCGCACCGACAAGCTCGCCCTGCAGCGCCTGAAGGAGGCGGCCGAAAGAGCCAAGATCGAGCTGTCCTCTGCCAAGGAGACGGAGATCAACCTGCCGTTCATCACGGCCGACGCGTCCGGGCCGAAGCACCTCGTCATCAAGATGACGCGCGCGAAGCTGGAAACCCTGGTGGACGACCTGATCGCCCGCACCATGGGGCCGTGTGCGGCGGCTTTGAAGGACGCGGGCGTCACCACGGCTGAAATCGACGAGGTCATTCTCGTCGGCGGCATGACCCGCATGCCAAAGGTGATCGAGGCGGTAAAAGGCTTCTTCGGCCGTGAACCGGCCCGCAACGTGAACCCAGACGAGGTTGTCGCGATCGGGGCCGCCATCCAGGGCGGCGTGCTGAAGGGCGACGTCAAGGGCGTGCTGCTGCTCGATGTCACGCCGCTCAGCCTGGGCATCGAGACGCTCGGCGGCGTGTTCACCCGCTTGATCGAACGCAACACGACCATTCCGGCCAAGAAGAGCCAGACCTTCTCGACGGCTGCCGATAACCAGGACGCGGTCACGATCAAAGTCTATCAGGGCGAGCGCGAGATGGCGGCCGACAACAAGGTGCTTGGCAATTTTGATCTGACGGGAATACCGCCTTCCCCGCGTGGTGTGCCGCAGATCGAGGTGACGTTCGATATCGACGCCAACGGCATTACCTCGGTGCAGGCGAAGGACAAGGCCAGCGGCAAGGAGCAGCAGATCCGTATCCAATCCAGCGGCGGCCTATCGGAGGCCGACATCAAGGCCATGGTAAGGGACGCCGATGCCAATGCCGACGCCGACAAGAAACGGCGCGCGTTCGTCGAAACGAAGAACCATTGTGACGCAATGATCGACCAGGTGCAGAAGACCGTCACCGAGCAAGGCGCATCGGTCTCTGCTCAGAATCGGTCCGAGGCGGACAGCGCGATCTCGGTTGCCCGTTCGGCCATGGCCGGTGACGATCAGGCGCTGCTTCAAAAGGCAGTGGATCGGCTTGGCCAGACGGTGATCAATCTTAGCGCAGCACACCACGGGCAGGGTCACGACGAGGCAGGCAAATCGGAGACAGATGGCCCCGCGGACGAGAAAGTCGTCGATGCCGAGTTCGAGGAGGTCGGTAACCACAAAAGCACCGGCTGAGTGAGATCGGCGGGGTGGTCAGCGTCTCCTAGTTCTCCGTGGGCCGCCCCGCCTTTCACCACGACCACCCGCCACACGATGGGCTGTGCGGATCGCGACTGACAGGCTTTTCCGCGCGCGCCGGACAAAAAATGGTTCTCCGGCGCAAACTCCCCGATCTTGGCGTGCAGCCGCATCACGTCTACTACAGCTACTAACGGCACCGCAGCGCCGGACGCACGCAAAATATCATCGGACCCCTCCGATCGGCTGAAATGGCTCTTTCCTCGCGCGTCAGAAGCGCTTCCGGCTCTTCGGAAGTGGTGATGTGCGGCTCTGTCTTTGATCTAACCGCCAGCGCGGTGCGCTGGCGGTCGCTTGCTCAGGCGGGCGTCTTCTCGTCAGCACGCATTGTGGCGCGACTTTGTTCAAGTGTGGGGTAGTCGATATAGCCGTGGGCACCGCCGCCATAGAACGTCTCTTGCCCCATCAGTTTGTTCAGCGGTGCGTTTTTGCTCAGGCGCTCCACGAGATCTGGGTTGGCGATGAACAGGCGCCCAAACGACACCAGATCGGCGCGGCCGCTCGCCACGGTGTCGATCGCCATCTTCCGGTCAATGCCGTTGTTGACCATCCAGATGCCGTCGAAACGGTCGCGCAATGCCGTGTAGTCAAACGCGATGCTGTCCCTGGCACCTCCTGTCTCACCTTCCACGACATGCACGTAGGCAAGGCCGAGGGGGTTGAGGCTTTCGACGACATGATTGAACAGCGCCTGCGGCTGGCTGTCGTGTGAATCGCCGGCGGTGGAAACCGGGGATATCCGAACACCCAGACGATTGGCGCCGATGGCCCTCGCGCATACCTGGGCGACCTCTAGTAGCAACCGCGCACGGTTCTCGATGGAACCACCATAGGCGTCGATGCGATGGTTCGTGCCGTTGCGCAGAAAAGCGTCAAGCAGGTAGCCATGTGCGCCGTGCAACTCCACGCCGTCGAATCCCGCCTCAATGGCGCAGACGCTGGCATGGCGAAAATCCTCGATAATTCCAGGGATCTCGCCTAGCTCAAGCGCACGCGGCATCGATACATCAACGAAGCCCTGGCCGCCCACGAAGGTCTTGGCGTTCGCTCGGATAGCGGAAGGACCAACCGGTGCCCCGCCGTCCTTTTGGAAACTGGTGTGTGACATACGGCCAGTGTGCCAAAGTTGAACGACCATGGTTCCACCCGCGGCATGCACGGCATCCGTGACTTTCTTCCAGCCCCGGACCTGATCATCCGTATAACAGCCTGGCGTATCGGCATAGCCCTGCGCCTGCGCCGAGACCTGCGTGGCCTCGGCGATGATCATGCCGGCAGAGGCGCGTTGGGCGTAGTATTCAATCGCGAATGGCCCCGGGACCAATCCTGGGCCAGCACGATTCCGTGTGAGCGGCGCCATGACGATACGGTTCGCGAGTTTGAAGGCGCCAACTTGCACCGGTTCGAACAAAGCCCGCGCTGAGCGGGTCTCGTGCGGTCGACTCATATTACGGCTCCTGCTTCTACGATCATGCTGAGAAAGGGCGCCACGTTGGCCGACTTCCATCCTGTTAAGACAAAAGCGGATGGCATCCAACCTATATGGCGAAAGTGATTTGGCAAACCGAGGTCAAATCTGGTGCCCCGAACTCTAGTGCCACATAAGAACGTTTTTTTTACGATCAGCGCGGGAAGAACTCCCCGCAACCATGCCCGGCGTCTTCCCCGCCAACGCAGTTCGGTAGATGGACGGGGAGCATCCATTCAGTCCATAAACAGATGCTCGTACTGACACTCCATGGATAGGCTCGGAAACTACCCAGCCTTCTAAAAAGCGGTTCGGATTGATATCGCAGCCCGTAGTTTGGTGGTTTGGTAGGAGTTCTAAGCATGGCAACGCTACTATTTGGTCAAACATTCTGAGGATGATTATCGGGGCGTCGCGCGTGATGGCCGCGAGATGTCATCATGCTTAGAGTTACGCCTCGCCACGAATTTCGTTGGCCCTGCGTTAGATCTGCGCCTTTTCGGCCGATGAAAGATTGCCCTTCTTAAACTCCTCGCCTGCACGCGCTTTGGCATTGCGGGCGTGGCTTTCATCGGGCATTGGATAGGTTCGCTTCTGCGGCAGACCGAAGACTTTATCAGCCAATGCGTTACGCTCGCCCGTCGATAATTCCGCCATGATACCCTCTCGTCTATAACGTGCCAGGACCGTGCGAGGGTTCGGCAGTTCAGATTTCGACTTTCTTGGATCAAACACCCGCAGGCTAAACTCATCGGTAAAACAAAACGTCCTTCCGACAATCGCATTGGCGAAGTCGACGGTCATCCATCCGTGCTACTGAGTCCGCGCAACGCGCCAGCGCGAAAGTTGCGCGCGCCAACGAGCACGAGCCAACGGGAATGAAGCAACGACGGCACCGCTTCCGCTTTCAACGTCGATTTTTAATGGTTCGCTGCAGAGAGCGTGAGATTCGGAAACTACCCAGTTGACTCATCCGTTGAGAGTTGATGGCGAGTAGCCGTGTGGCCACCTCTCGACTCACCATGGCAATCAAGTAATCCATAATCAGGCTACCACGAGTGTTCCAAACAACGCCCACCCTCAATATATTCCTAATGCAGAACTTGAAGCGCCATTTTATCCTTCCCACCTATTAGGACAGAGAGCTAATGTCAGCTGAAATATCGCCATCTAAGTGACAAAATTCACTAATTTATTTAAGAATGCGCCCAATCTCAAGCTACAGGGGAAAGAGCTATGCAAAACGATACCATGGACTTTATTGAGGCCTGGGTGAGGGAGCATATCAACGCAACCACTTGTCGTCCGTCCTGGAACGGCTGCCGCGCCGAAGAACTAGCAAAGTGGCTGAGACAGGACGTAACTGCAGCGGGAGTGTCCGACGAGGACATAGACACGTCGATAGCCGACCTCATTGGCGCCGGTCACGGGTGGTCAGCTATATTACGGAGGCCATGAACCGGATCACCAATCTTCATGTCCCGATTTCGGGAGCCGGGCAACGAACTGCTGACAAAGATATCTAAGAAAGTCCTGAAAGGGATTGGCGGGGAGTGGAGACTGGATCAGATTTGTCGACCTCGTGAGCGATAGTCCTCAGAAGTGAATATAAGCCGACCCTGGTAGCTAACGAGATTGCCAATAGAAGATGCTACGATTAGTCGCTTCGGGCCTTGCGGTATTTACGCTCAGGTCCACCCACGCCGCTGCGCCCACTCTTATCTCGCCGGAGACACACCTGTGAACTTACCAGTCGGTTACACTCCCTCTCCCGCCGAAGTGTTCATGAACGCTCGGCAAACCGAATACTTTCGACAGAAGCTGCTGGGCCTACTGCAGAAGACACGTCTGGAACTAGACGACGTGGGATCCATTGTGGCCGCAGGAGACGACCGGCTCGGAGACCAGGCCGATCAGGCCAGCGCGTCTGAGGATCGGACCTTCGGTTTGATCAACCGCGCACGTGAAAAGTCGCGTCTTAAACAGATTGAGCGCGCACTTGTTAGAATTGAGAATAATACTTACGGATATTGTCAGGACACCGGAGATGCTATCGATCTGCGGCGACTTGAGGTGCAGCCCACCGCGACAAACGCGGCCTGCTAGAAAGTTTTTCCGATCTATAGGGATCGGGGAAATTCCCAGATATATCTTTTATTGAGCATCTTTATCCAATCGGATAAGTCGGATTGGTCGGATGATGCTCTGGCAAGATGCCGCGATGCGTTCGCCAAGCTGGGACTGAACGAAAGGGCCGGCATGGAAACAACTGATCCTCCGAAGGTCGAGAGCGCACAGACCGGCGGCGAGACGAAGCCGCCTGGTAGCGAGAGGCCGGTCGTGGAGGCGTTGCATCAAGCTGTAGCGATGGACAATTCAGCCGATCATTCGAGCCGTCACCGCCATCAGGCGGGGTTCTATTGGTATCTGCTTGCCGTGCTGGCCGTGGCGGCCCTGCTAATTGTTTATGTGGCTCTCGGGCCTGGCGTCTTGGGTATTCCGGCCACGTATTCACAAACGACGACCCATTTGGCCGCTGCCACGCTCCTGACAGCCGTTATTCTGGCTGCGCAAAAGTTGGCGAATATCACCATCGACAAATGGACGCTCGGCGACAACGTAACGTTTTTTAATCTGCGACTGGTCTTGCGGTTGGTCGCGACTGTTTTGGTCTGCTTGGTCTTTCTGTCGGCCATATCGCAGACCGGGTACACCGTCCCGGTTGTGCTCGGAATGTTTACGGTCATTATGGGCTTTGCAGTGCAGCAGCCGATGACCAGCTTTATCGGGTGGATCTATATCCTTGCGCGCCGTCCATTTCGCGTCGGCGATCGCATAAAAGTCGCCAACGCCACTGGTGATGTGATCGATGTCAGTTATTTCGACACGACGCTTTGGGAATTCGGCGGCCAATACCTGTCCGCCGACCACCCCAGCGGCAGGGTCATCAAGTTACCCAACTCGACCGTGCTGAACACGGCCGTGTTCAACTATTCCTGGACCTTGTTCCCTTACATCTGGGATGAGATCCGGCTCTATGTCGCCTACAACTGCGACCTCGATTTCGTGCTCGGGGTCATGCGGGCGGTGGCAGTCGACGAGGTTGGCGAGACCATGACCGAGCGTGTTCGGGCCTACCGGTCCGTGCTCGACAAGACGCCGGTCGATCAGCTTGACGTGAAGGAGGAGCCGACCGTTTTCGTGCGTGTGAATACCGATGGCTGGCTGGATGCCGTGGTTCGGTATCTGGTCGACCCCAAGGAGGCGGGCCGGATCAAGACGACGTTGTTGCGAAAAATGCTCGTAAAACTCAATGCGGAGCCGGACCGGACACTTTTCCCAAAATGGCGATGACCGACAGGGAGGAGCCGGTGCCCGCGCCGGACGGCGCGCGGACAAGCCAGTGGGCTGTCGCTGGCGTCGCCATTCTGGCGGCGGTTGTGTGGCGGTCGCCGTCTTTGAGGCGTCGGCCGAGAACGGCGTGGCGCTGCTTGTGGTTGGGCTTGCGTTGGGTTTGGCGCTCTATCAGGCCACGTTCGGGTTCACCTCAGCGTTTCGCGTGTTTCTCTCGGACGGGCAGGGCGCCGGGCTGCGGGCGCAGTTGATCATGCTGGCGATCGCCTGCACGCTGTTCTTCCCGGCCCTGGCCGCGGGTGACCTGCTCGGTCATCCGGTGGTCGGGTATTTCGCGCCGCTTAATGTGTCGCTGGCATTTGGTGCATTCCTGTTCGGCATGGGCATGCAACTCGGCGGTGGTTGCGCCTCCGGCACCTTGTTCGCGGTCGGCGGCGGCAGCGTGCCAATGATACTGACCCTGGCATTCTTCATTGTGGGATCGGTGATCGGCATCGGACATTTGCCGTTCTGGACGGCT
>JAYTHH010000521.1:0-22145 GCA_043732745.1 Rhodospirillales bacterium | reverse complement strand
GTTGAGGCGGTGGATGTTCCCGCATCCGATGCGGTGGCGCCTTCTAGACTAGTGGCGTTGCGAGGAGGCAGGTTTGGGCGGATTCGGTTTGAGAAAGGCTGATCGGATTGTGGAAGAGGTGCTGGCTTAATGTTCCGTATTAGCAATGTGTCGGCGAAGGCGAGGCTCAGTAGCGCTTGTAAGGCAGGAACTTGCCGCTCATCGTCATCTTCACCCGGTCGCCCTTCTGGTCTGGCTGACGCTCCAAAGTCATGTCGAAATCGATGGCGCTCATGATACCGTCGCCGAATTCCTCGTGGATCAATTCTTTCCACGTGGTGCCGTAGACCTGGATCAGTTCATAAAAACGGTAGATCAGCGGATCGGTCGGCACCGCCGTTGGCAGCGAGCCGCGATGGGGGGCTTGGGCCAGAAGGTCGGCCTCGTCTTCGGACAGACCGAACAGGGCAGCGGCCTTGGCGGCGGTTTCGGGGGTCATAGACATCTGGCCCATACAGGCGGCGCAGGTCCAGACCGGGGCGTGGCCGAGCTTGGCGGCGATGTCGTTCCAGGTCCAGCCGTGCTGCTTCTTGATCTTGAGCAGCTTCTTGCCCAAAGCGGTCTTGTCGTCGTTCATGATGGCAGGCTCTCCAGGGTTTTGATTTCGGCTGGGGTCACTTCCGGCACGTCGCGGCCTGTCCAATCTGCCGCTCGGCTTTCCGCCAACACGCGCGAGCGGGTGACGAGGAAGTCTACGATGTGGTTGCGCAGCGGGTAATAGCCGGGCTGGCGGTGCAGGTTGGCGCGATCGCGTGGGCGGGGCAGCGTGTTCACCACCACCTCGGCCAGGCGCGCGTCCGGGCCGTTGGTCATCAGGAGGATTCGATCGGCCAGGAGAATGGCTTCGTCCACGTCGTGCGTGATCATGAATGCGGTCTGCTTTCCGCCGCCGACGAGGCCAACCACTTCGTCTTGCAGCGCGCCGCGGGTGAGTGCGTCGAGGGCGGAGAAGGGCTCGTCCATCAGCAGCATCGCCGGTTCCAGCGACAGGGCGCGGGCGATGCCGACGCGTTGCTTCATGCCGCCGGAGAGTTCGGACGGTTTTTGGCGTGCTGCATCCTTCAGGCCGACCAGTTCGAGTGCCTGGTGGGCGCGGGCGTCGATCTGGGCGCGGGACCAGTTGGGGTGGCGGGAGCGCAGCGCGAAGCTGACATTGCCCAGCGCCGTCAGCCATGGATATAGCGCGTGGGATTGGAAGATCACCGCGCGGTCCAACGATGGGCCGGAGACCTCGTGGCCATCCATGACCAGCGCGCCGTCATCCGGAGCCTCCAGCCCAGCGAGGATATTCAAGATGGTGGTCTTGCCGCAGCCGGAATGGCCGATCAAGCAGCAGAACTCCCCGCGTTCGACGCCGAACCACAGATCTCGGAACACTGGGCGCGGGCCATAACGACGGCTGATGCCCTCGATGGAAAGATACGGGCGGGTCATTCTCGCCACGTCACCATGCTCGCAGCACCAGCCAGCAACCTGTCCAGCGCCATGCCGACCAGACCGATCAGCAAAATCCCGAGCAGGATGTCCGCCAGCGACAGGTTGTTCCACTGGTTCCATACGAAGTATCCGATGCCGGTGCCGCCCACGAGCATCTCGGCGGCCACGATCACCAGCCAGGCGATGCCGACTGAAATGCGCATGCCGGTGAAGATGGTGGGCGCCGCCGCCGGTAAGATCACGTGGATCGCCCGCCGCCACGGCCCCACTTCCAGGGTGCGCGCCACATTCAGCCATTCTCGCCGGACGCCGCCCACGCCGAAGGCTGTGTTGACCAGCATCGGCCACACCGAACAGATGAAGATGACGAAGATCGCCGATTGCGCGCTGTCCTTGATGGTGTAGAGCGCCAATGGCATCCATGCCAAAGGCGACACCGGCTTCAGCACCTGGATGAACGGGTTTAACGTGGCGCCGACGAGCGGCGACATGCCGACGAGAAAGCCCACTGGAATCGCCACGATGGCAGCCAGGCCAAAGCCGAGCAGCACGCGGGCGAGCGAAAACGCCAACTGCGTCCCGATGCCCTTATCGTTCGGCCCTTTGTCGTAGAACGGGTCCTGCATGGCAGCGAGCAGCTTACGGCCGACATCGATCGGCGTGGGAATGGCCGACTTGCCGGTGGTGGCGGCTTCCCCCATCAGCTTGGCGTATTCTGGGTCCATTCGGGCGGTGGGCGAGGTGTCGCGCACCGCTAGGTGCCAGGCCATGAGGAAGAGGCTCAGCAGCACCACCGACAGGAACGGCGCCGCAAAGCGGGAGCGGCTTGTAAAAACCATCTCAGCTCCGCTTGATCGGGAAGCTGGCGATATACTCTTCCGGCCTGGACGGATCAAAGGTCTTGCCCATCACCACGAAGGTTTTCGTATTCGTGGCGGGTGCCACGAGGCCCAAAGCCGTCATCTCGCGGCGCGCATCGGTGGCGCGCAGCACGCTGCTGGCAACGCCTGCGTAATCCAGATCGCCCTTTACCTGACCCCAGCGCTTCATCTGCGTCATGATCCAGACGCCGAAGCTTTCCCACGGGAATGGATCGAAGCCGGCGCGCAACGGCTGGCGGACGATGTTGCCGAGGCCATCGGCATACACGCCGGTCAGCGCCTGCTCCACCACCACCGGCGGCTGGTTCAGATAGTTCGCCGGTGCGATGGCCTCGGCGATCTGTTTCCGGTTCTCCTGCTTGTTGGCAAAACCGGTGGCGTCGATGATCGCGCGCGACAGGGCCAGGAAGGTGTTCGGATTGGCCGTCACAAATTCCTTGGAGACCGAGAACGCGCAGCAGGGATGGCCGTCCCACAGATCGCGCGACAGGATGTGGATGAAGCCGATGCCGTCGAACACCGCGCGCTGATTCACCGGGTCTGGCCCCAGGAAGCCGTCGATGTTGTCGGCGCGAAGATTGGCCACCATCTCTGGCGGAGGGATGACGCGGAGTTGCACATCGGTGTCAGGGTCGATACCGGCTTCGGCCAGGTAGTAGCGCAGCAGGTAGTTGTGCATCGAATAGTCGAACGGGATGCCGAAGCGCATGCCCTTCCACGACTTCGGATCACGGCGGCCCTTGTGCTTCAGCGCCAGCACGATGGCCTGGCCGTTAACGTTCTCGATGGCCGGGATCTGCCAGTCCTGCTTCACCGCGCCGATGCCCATCGAGATAGCGATGGGCATCGGCGACAGCATGTGGCTGGCGTCGTATTCCTTGTTCAGGGATTTGTCGCGGATGATGGCCCAGCCTGCGGTTTTGATGACCTCGGCGTTCAGGCCGTATTTGGAATAGAAGCCCATCGGCTGCGCCATGATGATGGGCGAGGCGCAGGTGATGGGGATAAACCCGATTTTCAAATTCGGATGCTCGATGCCCTTCGGGGCGTCCTGCGCCAGGGCTTCGGCCATGCCGAGCGGGAAGACATCCGCCAGGGCCGCGGTGGCGGTGGCAGCGCCGATCGTCTTGAGCAAGGCGCGACGGCTGCGCGCCTCCGGGAAGGCCAGGCGCAGCACCGCGGTGCGGACAATCTCACCCATTCGTTGCTCGCCCGTCGCGGTCGATACCAAAACCCCGTGCACCCCACAGGTGCAGCCGGTGGCGTGGGAGGCGATCGGATCGAACGGGTCGCAGAGCAGGGTCATTCTAGGATGCCTTTTCGTAGGGTGGACGCAGTCCGCCGTCTTTATTCGACGATGCGATGGTGGGTTGCGGCCATCCTACGGTTTGGATGGGTTATTCGGCGGCGCTGCCCATAGTCACCAGTCTGTAGCAAACGGCAGGCCAGCTTCGATCGGCAGGTCCGAATTGCGGCTCCACTCGTTCCATGAGCGAAAATACATGCGCACGTCGGTTATCCCGGCTTCCTTCAGCGCCAAGTTTTTGGCGTCACAATCGGCATGTCGGTCGTCAATGGCAGGCCGGCAGCCTTCCGGGCGGACAGCCCACCAAGCAGCACATGCGCGCTGGAGTAGCCGAGGGACTGCATCAGGAAATAAAAGCGACACGATATGCCGAAGCCGGGGTTCATACTCTCTTCGACGAACACGCCTTTTCGGAGCCGGATAGGGCCGCGCAAACGCTTGGCAAAGGTCTCGCTTGAACAGGTTGACGGCGCCGGCGATATGGCCTGCTGCATAGGCGTCGGGGTTGCGTGTGTCGATCACCACCACACTCGGGCTGGGGATCAAGGCGGCCAGTTTAGCTGGGAAAGTCAGGACCTTTTCGCTCATGCTCGATCACTCCTTTTGAAAATGTTGAATCAGGCCGGCAAGGCCAGGCGAATCCCGTCCAGCGCCGGGGTCAGCCGTATCTCTCAGCCTGCCTGCAACATTGAGGGGACGTGGATTTCGGGTGCGATAGTTGCAGGAATGATGACAGACCGGGCGTCATTGCCGGGGTGGCGGTGGCATCGCATCAACGATCCGCACAATTCTCAGACAATGCCCAAGGCGCCACAGCGCAGCTGCCCGCTTTCTAGGCAGCGGAGAGAGTTATTGCCAAAAGACTGGCCCTGGACACGCCGAAACAAGCAGGACCCACCGGCGGGCCGGCTTCCGCACGGATCATCGACGTAGCCCGCGACCTGTTCTGCCACGAAGGCATCTACGCCACCGGCATCGACCGTATCCTGTCCGAGGCTGGCGCCTTGAAGATGACCCTATTACACGCGATTCGGCTCGAAGAAGGCGCTGGTGCGGGAGGTCCTGCTGCGCGAGGGGGCCGACCGGCGCGCCACTTTCTGCGCCGCCATCGAAAAGGCCGGGCCCGCCCCGGTGCGGCGGCTGCAGCAGGTGGTGCCGGCGCGGTCCGCCTAATTCCACGGCGGCCGCTTCTATGGCTGCTCGTTCATGAGCGCCTCGGCCAAGCGCGCCAAGGGCGATCCTGATCTGCGCCGGATGGCGGCCGAGCATCACCGCCACCTGCTCGATTTCTTCACGTCCCTGGCCACCGAGGCAGGGGTTGCCGAGCCTCAGATGCTGGCCCGCCATATTCTGCCGACGATCGACGGTACCATCGCAGCCCTGATGGTAGCAGGGGACGAGGCCATCCTTTCGATCGCCACCTTCAACCTTCATTTGATCATCGCCCAGGCTGGAACAAGCCACGTTATGAACCCAAATAAGGTCTGGAATTACCTTTATAAATAGACTTTACCGTTGCACTCCATCAATCACATTAAGTTTTGTATTATCTTAAAGACTATGTTTTTTGATGCTTTAATGAGAATTTCGCTCATCCTAAGACTGCCGTGTCTGATTAGGACCGAGCGAGAAAATGTCGAATACCGGAACTCATTCCAGCTCCGCCGCCTCTCCCAACCCGACCTTCATGCGCGGCGTGCCACGCACCCAGATCGACATCGGCCGCCCGCGTGCGCACGAAGCGACGATGGACTGGTTCGCCGTGGCCGACCGGATCGGGCAGCATGTCGATCTAGACGCCACCGCATATGCCAACGGCGCCATGGTGCGAAGGCGGGGCGTGCCGTCGGCCACCAACCTTTTGTGCCTGGCACTGTTGTATGGCCCCGGCCGCATGCCGCTTCGGCTTATTGTGGAACGCTCGGCCGCTCTCGGCATCGCCCAGGTCAGCGAACCGGCCTTGCTTCGCCGCCTGCTGAACGCAGCCCCGTGGCTCGAATTCCTGGCCGACGCGATGATCATCGATCGGCTCGACGAACTGGCCGACGATGGGCTCCACGCCGGGCCGCCGCGCCCCATCGACATGATGCTGTCGCAGACATCGCATGAACGCCGGCAACGCCAGATCGCCGGGGCAAAGAGCTTCTTCCTCGACTTCAATCCCTGGCCCAACGCGCTCTACACCGACGACCAGATCCAATGGCTGATGTCCACACGCTGGCTGTTCGTGACCGCCACCATCAAGGACGGACAGATCAACCGCGCGGAGCTGGACGGCAGGCCCACCTCCGCGCTGGAACACTCACGCCAGATGGCCCACCTGGTGGGAGCGCTGGCCTCGCCAGAACGCTGATCGCCTTCCACACGCAGCGCTGAGACAAGGCTCCGGATGGAAACATCCAGGGCCTTTTTCACGCCCAGTTCCCTGCCCGCCGCCAGATTTGAGCTGCGGCCGGACGCTGCAGGCGGCTCAAAATTCGCAGAACGCCGTCTCAAAACCGTCCCAAAATAATCTGAGACAAATCAGCCGCCTACCGGAAATCCACGGATAATGGCGTCCCAAAACTCATTCCGTCTCAATACTGTCTGTCCATTTATAATATTGTTTTCAGGACATAAAATAGTATTTGCAAGTTAAGGCAAACTTAAGAGAAGCTTAACTCCTAAATAAGGAGGCTCACCATGGCGCCGTTCGACTTCAACTATGTCCAGGACGATCTATTGAGCGTTGCAGTGGATCGGTCACCTGTTCCGGTTCATGTCAGTTTCAGCGCAACCGATTTTGCTGGTCTCGCCCGCGCCACAACCCCGGTCGCCGCACCGGCAACTGTGGCTTTCATGCAGCCGCCGCCGGTGGTCCAGCACACCCCGCGCGACGACAACACGCTGCGTGCAGTCGCGGCCAGCCGCGCCGCCACGATCCGCTACGACACCAAGATCGTGACGCACTCGTTCACCGAAATCCTGCTCGAATTCCTCGACAGGAATGCGACGCTGACCTCGGTCGGTTTCATCATCTGCTATGTGGGCGTGCTGCGGTCACTATAACGACGCCATGCGTTACTTCTGAGCCTCACACGAAAACCAAAGCTGAACCAATACTTCAGACTGGAGCGCTGTCATGATCATCGGATACGCAAGACTTTCAGGAATGTCGGATCTTTCCACCATCGACCACACGCGCCAAGCGCTGATCGAGGCGGGCGCCGAGAAAGTGTATCTCGATACGGACGCTTCCTTCGGCGAAAAGGTGCAGACCGCCCGAGGACTGGAAGCCGCGATCGATGGCAGCCAGACCGGCGACGTGCTGCTAACACTGACCCCCGCACTGACCGCCGGATCGATCGACGATCTGATCGAGATCGCAGGCCGGCTCACCACCCGCGGCTGCAGCCTGCGGGTGAAGCACATCGCCGGCAACCAGGCGCTGGACACCGGCACCGCGGTGGGCGCCATGCTGCTGAGCGCACTCGGCCTGCTGGCTGCGTTCAACATGCCCCCGTCTGCGATCCAGTCTTCGTCCCAGCAAACCCTGCAGCAGGCGCCGGCATATGCGTCGCAGACCGTGCTTGAGAGTTTCGCCCCCCGCCGCGCCCGCGGCCGCCCGCCCACCGCCTCCACCCAGGTAAGCGAAATTACCCGGATGCGCGAAGCCGGCATGCGCGCCATCGACATCGCCGACCGGCTCAAGATCTGCCGCGCCTCGGTCTATCGGGTTTTGAACATGGCCGGCATCGGCAGCCAGCCAACACCGGTGCACAGCCAGCACGCGAGCATGAGCGCAAGCCGGACGTGATACGCCAAAGATGATTTTTGCCAACCCACTTTGAGGTTGACGCATTAAAAACGTGTCAACCTCAAAGTGGGTTGGCATGATTCATATTTGGCAGCCGCTGCCGGCCAGCCCGGCGCACTATTCCAGCCCACTTTGATGCTGACGCTTCGACGTTCGGAGCGGCTTTACTGCTCCAGGTGTGCATGTGTTGAAACGAACGTGATCGATCCTGCTTATGGACCCACCGCGATGTTGGCCCAGCGAAGCGCCTTCGTCGCAGTTAGCTGCGCTGCGTGCCGCTGAAGCGGCCGACGATGCGGGTCGACATCATCCCGGCCTGCTCGGCCACCAACTCATGACGCGGCGCATCTCCCGGCTGACCCTGGCTGAGGATCCGATACACCGACGCCCGACCGATCCCGAGATGGGCCGCGATCTCCACGGCGCGCAGGCCCTGCGCACGCAGGCGGTTGACCTCGTGCGCCTGGTTGCCCGCAGTGGCAGGCCGGCCACGCGGACGCTGCTCGTAGGCTGGCGGCATCAGGGCAGCGAACGGCCCTGATGCCGCGGCCGACGCCGTTGAGGCGGCCGCACGTGCAGCTCCCGCTATCGGCGGCAGCACGTTCATCACGGCGAGCGCGCTTAGGATGGCGCGCCCCTCCACCCTGGCGGTATCCAGAGGCAGACCACCGGCGAGTTCCAGAAGTCGCAGCGACGCGCCCTTTGCGTCCACCCGGTTATGGATCGCCAGCAGGCCAGCGATGGAATCCGTGAGCGTGTTGACGGTCGGGCTGACCAGCACATCGCCAGCGGCGATCTCCGCCAGTGCCGCTTCAAGCTGAAAGCGCCCGTCGGCGGCAATCTTCACGTCTATATAGAGCCGGCCCACGCCGTAGGCGATCAGCGCATTGTGCGGCGCGGACAGACCGCCCGCCAGGGCTTCCGGGGCGAGACAGACATATCCGATCAACATTCCGCCCCTCCTTCCCTGGCTCTGACCGCAGCCTGCACGATGCATAGCGCCCAAAACAATAAGTTTAAACAAAGCCAGCCGATTAACGTTATGCCAACCATTTCTGGCATACAAGATTAAATATCAACATCTTCAGAGGCGTAGCGGGCAGTGCCCCTCATCCCCAGTGCAGGCCGGTAGATCACAAAAAATGCGAAAGTCATGATTGATCAAAAACGACATACTACCACGTTCATTTTGAGCGAAAGAGGTCTGTCTTCATGTATCATTTCAGAAAATCTAAAAATAGTTAATAATTTTACTTCTAATTTTAGACATTAATATACTTCAAAAACTTAGAGACATTATTTTTCTGATAGCGGTATACATAGAAAAACGAGACTTGGATCCTTCCCAAGACTCGGAGCTTGCGCCCAGGAGCCTTTGCGTACCGCCCCACCTGGCACCTCCAACAGGCATCACGATCGAGGCACGGCGGAGAAAATTCCGCCATTCTACAGCGCGTTTAAGCCGCCTTGCGCGGATATAAAGAAATGACACGGTCGATCAATCATCAACCCGACGACGACAAGCCCGGCCTGGAAGATCTCGCCCACACCGTGCGCGGGGTGGCGCAGTTGCTTGGCAGCGTCGCGCAGGCCAGCACCACTCCGCCCGATCTGCGCACCGGGCTCGAATTGTTGTCGCGCATGCTGGGGCAGACCGCAACCAATGCCTCCAATTTGATCGAGGATGTGGGCATCAACCTCAATGCCCATCTGGGGATCACCACCTCGGACCTGGCGCTGATGGATTTCGCACCGCTGGTGCCGGCGTTCAAACGCCAGCCCAACATGGCGGAGGCCTGGAGCACCCGGGCCCAGGCGGAGTTCACCCTGTGGGGGGCCGTGGAAGGCGTGCTGTCGCAGGACGACACCACGCTGGAGCGTCGGTTCCGCGCCGATGCCGACGGCAACCTCAATTTGGTCGAGGCGCTTGAGGCCCTACGCGCGCGCTGGCAGGACGAGATCAAGCTGCTGGAGGCCACCCTGCTCCGCCTCGCGGTGGTCGTCGCCCGCTGGGAACAGTCCGGCCACGGGTAGGTAGCACACCGCCCAACATTTTCACTCATGCCAAACTGCCGCAGGCCTTCCCGGAGCGCGATATCGTGCAGATCGGCCTGAACCCCGAATGAACGCGTCGGGCGCTACCCGACCTACGAACGCAAAAAGGCCCGGCGCGGTGCCGGGCCTTTTCGATCGCAATAGCCTCCCGCGTCAGCTCATGCTCAACACATGCCCTACCAAGTTTTCCCCGGGCTGCACATGATTGGCGAGGAAGCCAAAATTGGTGGTGCCGCTGGCGCCGATCGTGCCGTTCCAGCTTGCGTTGTCGATCACATAGACGGCGCCGATATGCGATTTGATCTCCGCGTTCCAGATATTGGTGATGACCTCGGTGGTGTCGAGCTCGACCTGCCACCCCTTCGAGGCGACGCCGCCAGTGTTGCCGACATCGATGGATGCCAGCAGTGCCGCGCCCCAGTCGCTTGAAACGCCCACCTTGATCACGCCCACCGGTGTTGGAATGGGAACCGGCGTCGGGGTGGGAATAGGCGTCGGGGTGGGAGTTGGAGCGGGCACCGGCGTGGGGGTCGGCGTGGGAACTGGAACCGGGATAGGTGTGGGCGTCGGAGTCGGAACCGGGCTCGGCGTGGTCGTGGGCGTGGGCACCGGCGCAGCCACTGTCGCACTGACCTGCGAGGTCGCCACCGAGGCGCCGCTGATGTCGTTGATCTGGAGGAAGAACACGCTCGACGCCTTCGCATCGCCCGGTGCCAGCAGATGCACCGACACCGTCGCAAAGCTCGACCCGGCATGGATCAGCACGTCCTCGGACAGCGTGTCGTAGTCATGGCCTGCGGTCGCCGTACCGTCGATCGTCTGCACATGTAGGGTCACGTCGTGGGTGGACACCGCCGATAGGTTCAGCGTGAACTTCGCTTCGTTGACGCCCGTTGTGGTGGGCTTCCACCAGGCACCGTCGATGGCGGTCAGCTTGGCCTGATTGGCCGTCTTCCAATCGTCCATCAGGATGCCGAACCCGTCGGAGTTCGGGTTCCAGGCCCACCAGGCCCAGCTGAACGATGCCTGCGGCACCACGGCGCCAGTGGGCGAAGCGGCCGCCGCGTCGCCGTCGATATAGGCCTTCAACGTGCTCAGCCACTGGGTGTCGCTCTGCGTGCCGAGATCGGTGCCGAACTCGCCCACCCAAACCGGGGCCAGGTTCTGCTGCTCGATATAGCCCCAGTCCTTGGTCCAGATCGCCGCCAGGTTGGACGGATAGGTCGGGTCGTTGAAATACTGCGCGTGGGTGATGGAGGCCGGGTAGTCATGCGCCGAATAGACCAGCTTGTTAGCGGTGTTCAGCACGACGGGGTGATCAGCCACGCCCAGAAGGTTCTCGCCCCAGGGCGTTTCGGTGCCTTTGTAGAACTCGGTGCCCTCGACGATGATCAGCGCGTCTGGGTTCACCGCCTGGATGGCATTGCCGGTTTTGGTGGCGGCCAGCTCCCAGTCGGTGGCCACGTTGCCGTCGCCCCAGGTCACTGGGCCGTGCGGCTCGTTGGCAAGGTCGAGGCCGATGACGGTGGAGTTACCGGCGTAGTGCCCGGCCAGCTTCACCCAGTCGGACACGAAGGCGTCCTGGCCGTAATTGTTGTCATACCAAAGGCCGGCGCTGGTGAGGTAGCCGAACGCCGAGCTGGTGTGGTGGTCGAGGATCATCTTGAGGCCAAGGCTGGTGGCCTCGGCCACGATGGCATCGAGCAGCTGCAGCGGCGTCATGCCTTTCAGCTCGGGATTGATTGAATAGTCGACATAGGTCGGCGTGCTGCCGGGGGCGAAAGTCTGGTCGCTGAGGGTGAAGCGGATCGCGTTGAACCCCAGGCTCACCATCTGCTTCATGGTGTCCTTGTAGTTCACCGCCCACAGCCCGTCGGGCGCGAAGATCGACTCCATGCCGAACCAGTTGACGGCGTTGATCAGAACTTGGTTGCCGTTGGAATCGACGATCTCGGCCCCCTTGGTGGACAGATAGCCATCCGGCAACAGCGTGCCGGGGCCGGCGGCGGTATATGCCGTGCCAATGCCTGAGGTGACTGTGATGTTGGACGACGTCACCACCGGGTCCGGCGTGGGAACCGGAGTGGGCGTGGGGGCCGGTGCCGGGACAGGCGTCGGTGTGGGTGTGGGTGTGGGTGTGGGTGTGGGTGTGGGGGCCGGTGTCGGAACCGGCGCGGGGGTCGGCGTCGGAACCGGGGAAGGCGTGGGCGTGGGTGACGGTGTGGCGCCACCGGTGCTCAGCGAGAGACCGCCCAGCACCACATTCGTCGGCGCCAGGTTGCCGTCGCCGGTGGCCGTGAAGCCGAATGTGGCAGGCTGACCGACATAGACGGCGCTGTCGTAGGTTGCGTTGGTCAGCACGTAATGCTGGCCGGTATGGCTTTGAATGGTGGCGCCCCAGACCTGGGTAATCGTGGCGACCAGATCGAACGACAGCGTCCAGCCGGCCAGCGAGCCACCATTGTGTTCGGTGATCGAAAGGTCGGCCACGTAGGCGGACCCATAATCGGTGCGGTCGGTGAACGACAGTGCCAGCCCGTCAGCGGCCACCGCGGTGCTGGTGTAGATATGCGTCGCGGTGTCCGCCAGCGGGGTCGCGCCCATCACCACGTTGGTCGGCGCGAAGCCGCCCGCACCGCTCGCCACGATCCCGAAATTGGCCGGAAGGCTCGATGTCACGGTGGCGTCGTAGCCGCCGTTGCTCAGCACGTAGTGCGTGCCGACATGACTTGCGATCGTGGCCCCCCAGACCTGGGTGATGTCGGCTGCCAGATCGAACGACAGGGTCCAGCCCGTCAGCGTGGTGGTGTTGGACACTGCCAGCGACAGGTCGGCCACATAACCTGAACCCCAGTCGGTGCGATCGTTGAATGTCAGTGAAATCGGGCTCGTCGAGGAACTCAGATACGTGTGCAATTTGGTCATGAAGCATTCCTCGAGTAATTCAAAGCTAACAATAGCTTGGTATTGCCTTAACTTAACGGTCGCAACGACTTTAAAACGGTCGCAAAAACATTTTTTTGGCGACACTTTTTGAATCTGTTTAAGAAAATACTGTCTATTTAACCAGTATATTTAGACAGTCGGATTTCCGCGATTTTCGGTGTTACGCAGTGGGATATGTCTGAAAATGCCACCGGGGTTGGCTTTGTCGCGCCACACCCCCAATTCTGGCACAGTGGTCAAAACGCGGAGCGCGTATGGAATCGATCTACTGGGTGATGTGCTGGGCCTGTCACCGCAAATGCCGGCACTGCTATGAAGGCCGCTTTCACCCCTATGTCCGCGACGAGCTGGAAGCCGTGATCATCCAGGCCGAGACCAACACGCGCCGGGTGATGGAAAATCTGCCGGACAGCATGGCCTACCTGGACACCGACGACACCACGCCAGACGGGCGCCCCAGCCCCAAGATTGGCCGCATCATCCTGTCCGGCGGCGAAAGCCTGCTCGAAGGCGTGCGCCAGCGCGTGACATACAAGGTGATCGAAGGCCTGGTGGCCCGCTATGCCGCCACCGGCGGCGTCAAGATCGTGGTGCAGAACACCGGTGATCTGCTGACGCCTGCAATCGTGGCGGAGCTGCTGGCCCGCGGCGTGTGGATGATCTCGGTGGCCGGCGTCGACGATTTTCATGTCGGCATGGAGGGCGAGGCCAAGCAGGCCGCTTACAAGGATCGGCTGCGCGCGATGATGACGGCGCAGGGCATGACCGAATCAGGGCTGGTGACCACCCAGCGCAAATGGTTGGACGAGACCGGGCCGCTGTTCAGTTTCTTCGGCGCCACGCCGGATACCTGGATCGGCAAGCTGTGGCCGCGCGGGCGGTCCTGGGACAACGGCCTGTCCACAGCCACGCTAGCGGATAATTTCTGTGCCCGCTGGTCCGGCGGCCGCAACTTCCTCAATCACGCCTATTCCGGCTCGGAAGTGTCCATCGAACCGGATGGCGCGGTCTATCCATGCTGTCTCAAAACAAAACTGCCGATCGGCAATCTGTTGGACGAGCGGCTGATCGACATCATCGACAGCCTGGTGGGCGATCCCGTCTATGAGGCGCTGAATGCCGGCCAGCCCGAGCGCATGGGACTCGCCGCGGGGTGGTCCGTGGCGGATTTTCTTGAAAAATCTCGCACCGTCACGCCGCAGGGCAAGCCCTATGCCAATCTCTGTATCGGCTGCGACAGTTTTCACGCCGAGGTCCTGGCGCCGCGCATCGAAGCCGCCCGCATCCGCCGCCAACAGACAATGAGCGTGTCATGAAAATCAGCCGCCGCCATCTTGGCCTGCTCGCCGCCGCCGCCGCCTCGCCTGCCCTCGCTCAGACCTCTGACTGGGCCAGCGTCGAGGCGCGTGCTCGCGGCCAGTCGGTCGCGTTCAACGCCTGGGCCGGCGACGACAAGACCAACGCCTTCATCGCCTGGGCCGCCAAGCAGGTGCGCGCCTCGCACAATATCGAGCTGCGCCATGTCCGCCTGCGCGACACCGCCGAGGCCGTTACCCGCGTGGTGGCCGAACGCAGCGCGGGGCGGGACACCAACGGCGCGGTCGATCTGATCTGGATCAACGGCCCAAATTTCCTGGCGCTGAAACAGCAGGACTTCCTGCTGCGCTTTGCCGACACGCTGCCCAATTTTGCACTCGTGGACACGATGGGGAAGCCGGCGACCGTAGTGGATTTCACTATTTCGGTGGACGGCCTGGCAGCTCCGTGGCGGATGGCGCAAATTGTGTTCATCCATGATTCTGCGCGCCTGCCCCAGCCGCCACGCAGCATGAAGGCGATGCTCGACTTCGCCGCCACCCATCGCGGCCGGCTGGCGCACCCGACGGCGCGCAACTTCCTGGGCGCCACGTTCCTGAAACAGGCGTTGTTCGAACTCACACCCGACCGATCCGTGCTGCAATCGCCGGCCGATGATGCCGGTTTCGCCGCCACCACCGCGTCTTTTTGGGGCTGGTATGATGCGTTGCGCCCCAATCTCTGGCGCCAGGGCCGGCAATTCCCGGAAAACGGGCCCGCCACGCGCAACCTGCTGAACGACGGCGAGATCGACCTGATGATCTCGTTCAATCCGTCCGAAGCCGCGCTGGCGATTGCAAACGGCCTGCTGCCGCCCACCGTGCGCAGCTACGTTTTGGACGGTGGCACCATCGGCAACGCCAGCTTCGTTTCCATCCCCACCAATGCCTCGCAACCGGACGCCGCTCGCGTGGTGGCCAATTTCCTGCTCTCGCCCGAAGCCCAGGCCCGCGCCCAAAATCCCCGCGTGTTGGGCGCCTACACCGTGCTCGACCTGCAAAAACTAACCGCCGCAGACCGCCGCCTGTTCGACGACATCCCTGCCAGCGCCGGGGTGATGACCAACGCCGAGCTGGGCCAGCCGCTGGCGGAGCCGCATCCAAGCTGGATGACCCGTATCGTCGCCGAGTGGGACCGCCGCACCAGCGCCGGCTGAGCGGTGATTTCACGCGCCTTCCCCACGGCGCTGGCCGCCGGCTTGGTGGCGATGCCGGTGCTCGGTGGCCTGCTCGGCACCATCCTGCCGGCGTTTGGATTTCTACCGGCGCTCGGCGGCGCGCATCTCAGCCTGGATCCCTGGCGCGTTATGCTGGCCCAGCCAGGGCTCGGCGCATCCGTATGGCTCAGCGTCTCCACGGGCCTTGCCGCCACGCTGATCTCGCTGGCCCTGGTGGCGCTTTTCACCGCCGCGTTCCATGCGACGAGCATCTTTCGCATGGTGCAGGCCGCGATCGCCCCGCTTTTGGCCACCCCGCATATCGCCATCGCCATCGGCCTTCTGGCGATTGCAGCACCAAGCGGGCTGGTGGCGCGCGCCATCGCCCCTCTGGCGGGATGGTCGACACCGCCTGATGTCGCCACGGTCAACGACGCCGCCGGTATTTCACTCGTCGTGGGTCTCGTGCTAAAGGAGGCGCCATATATGCTGCTGATGGCCTTGGCGGCGCTGAACCAGATCCCTGCCACAGGATTGATGGCGGTGGCACGCAGCCTCGGCCAGCCGGCGCCGGTGGCGTTTCTAAAAATCGTATTTCCGCTGGTCTATCGCCAGATTCGTCTGCCGGTGCTGGCCGTGCTGGCCTATGCGATGTCGGTGGTCGATGTCGCCATCCTGCTCGGCCCCGAACGTCGGCCGCCGCTCGCGGTGCTGGTGGTGCGCTGGTTCTTCGATCCCGATCTGTCGAAGGTCTTTCCCGCCGCAGCCGCCGCCTGCCTAGTGCTGCTCTGTACCGCCGCCGCCTTGCTGGGCTGGCGTATCGCCGAACGCGCCATCGGCCCCATGCTGCGGCGCTGGGCCGCCTCGGGGGGGCGATCCGGTGCGAAGGCGATCCGCCTCAGCGGATTTGCCATGCCGGTGCTGCTCGCCCTCGCCGGGCTCAGCCTCACCGCCGCAGCGATGTGGTCGGCCGCCGGCCCCTGGCGGTTTCCAGATCTGCTGCCCTTCCGCTTCGATCTTTCAAGTTGGGCGGCCCAGCAGGCCAGTCTCTCAGCCCCGTTTCGCACGACCTTGGTGACCGCCCTCGCCGCCACGTCTCTGGCCCTCATTCTTTCGGTGGCAGCGCTCGAAGCCGTCGCGCGGCATGGACGCGCGGCGCGGCGGGGTTTGCTCGCCTTCACCTTGTTGCCGCTGCTGGTGCCGCAGGCGTCGTTTCTGTTCGGACTGCAGGTTGCCCTGCTCAGCCTCGGCCTCGATGGCGGCTGGATCGCGTTGATCTGGGCGCATCTGGTGTTCGTGCTGCCCTATGTGCTGCTCTCGCTGACCATGCCCTACCTAGCGCTCGATCCATGCCTGGCGCACACCGCGGCCTGCCTCGGCGCCTCTCCGTTTCGGATCCTGATGACCGTCAAACTGCCAATCCTGCTCCGCCCGCTGCTCGCCGCCACTGCCGTGGGCATCGCCGTCAGCGCCGGGCAATACCTGGCCACGTTGTTCGCCGGCGGCGGCCGCATGGCGACATTGGCGACCGAGGCCGTCACCCTCGCCTCTGGCGGCGACCGCCGCGTGATGGGCGTCTTCGCGGTGGCGCAGACCGCCTTGCCGATGGCGTTCTTCGCGATCGCACTTTTGCTGCCGCGCCTGGTCTGGCGCCGACGCGCGGCGTTGGCATGACCCTGTCCGTCGATGCCGCAACGATTCACGCCGGCGGCCGGATGTTGTTTGCACCGCTATCGCTGACCGTGACGGCCGGGCAGGTCACAACCTTGATGGGGCAATCCGGCAGCGGCAAATCCAGCCTGCTGGCCTATCTCTGCGGCACGCTCTCCCCCGAATTGCGCGGCACCGGCCCCGTGCGGCTGGGCGGGGAGGACATCACGCGGCTGCCCCCGGAACGCCGCCGCGTCGGTATCCTTTTCCAGGATGACCTGCTGTTCCCGCATCTCTCGGTCGGCGCCAATCTCGGCTTCGGCCTGAAACCCGGCCCCGGCCGGCGCGCGCGCATCGAAACAGCCCTGTTTGAAGCCGAACTCCCCGGCCTCGCCGACCGCGATCCCGCCAGCCTGTCCGGCGGCCAGCGCGCCCGCATCTCGCTGATGCGCTGCCTGCTGTCGGAGCCGCGCGCCCTGCTTCTGGACGAGCCATTCTCCCGGCTGGACGCCGACCTGCGCCAGAGGTTCCGACGCTTCGTGTTCGATCACGCGGCGGCGCGCAAACTACCCGTGCTGCTCGTCACGCATGATGCCAGCGACGCCGAGGCTGCAGGAGGCCCCGTGCAGATGCTGGTCAGGCCGCCCGCGCCCTGAGCCATTGCAACAACGCGATTTGCCCCGGCAGCAGTGTCGCCAGCGCCTCCAGGCCGGTTTGCAGCGCGTCGAGATCCGCCGCCACATCGACGTCGTGCTGAGTCGCCACGAACGCAACGCCCCCGGCCAGTTCGTGCAGCAACCTGTCTGCTGTATCGGGCACCGAATACGGGACGTTCGTCCACACCGACGCCGCGATCGGGCGATTGCCGCCGAACAGCCAGAATCCGCCATCCTCTGCCCGACCCATCACAAATGGAGCGCACCGCGTCGCCGCGTCGCGCAACAGAGCCGGCGTGGTCTGCGGGCTGTCTGCCCCGATCAGCAGCACACTGCCATGCCGCGCCTGCAAGGTTCGAAAGACGTGATCGAGGCGCGCGCCCAACCCGCCCTCACCCTGCGCCACCGTGGGAAAGCCGGCCCAGCGCGGGTGTTGCGGGCCTTCAGATTCCGCCACGGCCCAATATGGCGCGAGCGACGACGCAGCCGCGACTTCTGCCACTGTTTGCACGGCCAACGTATAAAATTCCGCAGCCGCCGCGGGACCGATGCCGGCGGCCAGCCTGGTCTTGATCGGGCTCAGGCCCGGCGTTTTGACGAAGATCGCCAGCGCCGTCACCGACGTAGCGCCCGCCATTGTGGGTAGGCCTGCACCGCCGTCAGCCACAGATGGCGCAAGGTTGTCCGCCCCCAGCCGTGGCGCGCATATTTACGGGCGCTGGTGGAGAGCAGCGCGCCCATCGGAACCACCTTGTATCCCGCACGACGCACCGCCCACACGAACAGATGGTCCTCGCCGTAGGCCGCCTGCTCATCAAACCCGCCCAGTTCAGCAAACAGCGACGCCGGCACCACAAAACCCTGGTCGCCGAAGGGGATGCCCAGACGCCGCGAGCGCAGATTGGCGCCCCAGGCGTTCAGCCGCACCGGAAGCGGACCATCGCGGCGAAACGCCAGATCGAACCAGCCGAGCGCTATTTCACGCCGCGCCACGAACGCCTGCAAGGCTGGCCAGGCGCCGGGCGACAACCGCGTGTCGGCATGCAGGAACCACAGGTAGTCGCCACGCGCTGCTTTGGCGCCCCGATTCAGCTGGCGGGCACGGCCCGCGTCGCAGGCGAGGGATTGCAGCACAGACGCTGACTGCCACGCCACAGCCTCCCCGGCGGCCACGAGTATAAATTCGCAATCGTCGTCGAGCATGGCTTCCAGTTGCTCGGCCAGCCCACGCCATTCGGTTTCCCCAGGCGCCAGCGGCACGATCACCGATAGCCTCATCCGCGCAGCCAGCGTTGATAGCGCCCCAGCAGCGGAAACACCCAGACCGGTGCGTGCGCCTGCCGCCATGCGCCGGCGGTGTCGCGGTTGGCCTCGGTGTAGGTGGGATAGGGATGAATGGTGGCGAACAGCTTTTTCAGCCCGATGCCGTAGTGCATCGCCAGCGTTAGCTCGGCCAGCATCTCGCCGGCGCGCGGGGCCACCACCGTGGCACCCAGGATCCGGTCGCTGCCAGGTTTGGTCAGAATTTTCACGAAGCCATGCGCCGCGTCCACGATGGCGCGATCCAGATCGTCGATCGGCTTCGTCGTCACCTCATAGGCCACGCCCTGGGCCTTTGCTTCGCGCTCGTTCAGGCCCACGCGGGCAATTTCCGGATCGCAAAAGGTCACGGCGGGCATGCCGCCATAGTCGATGCGGATCCGATGTAATTGCCCGAACAGCGCGTTGATCGTGGCGTGCCACCCCTGCTTCGACGCCGCATGGGTGAACTGATAGGGCCCCGCCACGTCGCCACAGGCATACAGGCTGGGACAGGAGGATTGCAGATATTGGTTGGTCTGGATGGTGCCTGTTGGCCCCAGCCTGACCCCCAGTTGCTCCAGTCCAAATCCCGCGACCCGCGCCTTGCGGCCGATCGCCACCAGCACGCGATCATACGCCACGCGGGCGCCGCGCTCAAACATCATTTCGGTGCCGGATGCCGCCACCGCGCTATGGTCCGGCAGGATCGTGACTCCCTCAGCCACGAGACGCGCGGCCACATGGGCGGAGACCTCGTCGTCCTCACGGGCCAGCAGCCGGTCACCGGTGTTGGCGATGGTGACCTTCGAGCCCAGCCGTGCAAATGCCTGCGCCAGCTCGCAGGCAATCGGCCCACCGCCGAGAATCAGCAGCCGCGCCGGCGCCTCCGGCAGCGCCCAGATCGTCTCCGAGGTCACATACTCCGTGAGGCCGGGAATATCCGGCACCACCGGCGCTGCTCCCGTCGCCACGATGATCGACCGCGTTGTCAGCACCGCACCGTTGATCTCCACTGAGTACGGCGAGGTGATGCGGGCATATCCGCGCCTCACATCCACGCCCATGCCCAGGAACCGCTTGACGCTGTCATGCGGCGCCACACGCTCGATGGATCGGCGCACATAGGCCATGGCGGCGGCGGAATTCACCACGCCCGGATCACCCAGCAGCCCCAGCCGCGCCGCATCGCGGGCGCCGTGCACCAGGGACGCCGCATGGATCAGCGCCTTGGACGGCACGCAGCCGGTGTTGAGGCAATCGCCGCCCATCTCGCCGGCTTCGACCAACGTGACCGAGGCTCCGACCTTCACCGCCACGAGGGCGCTGACCAGGCCGGCCGAGCCACCGCCGATCACCACCAGATTGCGGTCGAATTGGCGTGGCCGGGCTGTGCTCATGCACGGGCCTTTCTGAGAGCGCCCACCAGCACGCGCGCCGCCAGCGGCAGCACGGCCAGCAGAAGCAGGGAGACGATGAGCCCTGGCGAAAGAATACCGGACACGGTTTGCAGATACTCAAGCTGCGTGCCGGCGTTGACGAACACGGCTGTGGCCGGAAGCATGCCGAGCTGGCTGACCCAATAGAACCGCAGCACCGGAATGGCAGTCAGCCCAAACAGCAGGTTGATCAGCGTGTAGGGAATGACCGGCGCGAGACGCAGGCTCAGCAGATAGAAGATACCGTCTCGGGCGATGCCCTCCTCGATGTCGCGCAGCCGTGCGCCGAAACGCCGCTGGACGGCCTCGCGAAACAGGAAGCGGCTGGACAGGAACGAGAGCGTGGCGCCGATGGCGGACGCGAAGGACACGATCAGTGTTCCTTCCACGAGGCCGAACAGGGCGCCGGCACCGAGCGACAATGGCACGTTGACGGGCAGCGTGAGCGCGGCGACGGCCACGTAGAGCAGCAGATAGGCCAAGGGCGCGGCCACTGGATGGGCCTGGACCAGATCGATCAGAGCCCTCCGGTTTTCCTGAAGGGACTGCAAATCGAGGCGATCGCGCAGACCCGAGGCGAAAAACGCGGCGATCAGGATGACCAGCAGCGCGAGCAGCAACAGCTTCGAGACCCGCATTCATCCCCCTGTACGCCGGGCAACCCCGGATCCCAGCGTCGAGCGGGATGTCGGGCATTACCCAGCTTACTTAGCCGAGGCGTGCGCTTCACACGACTTGCTTCTTCTCCATGTCGCCCGTCTTTTTCTGGTCGCCCGTCTTTTCCGGGCCAAATGGGCGCCGCTCCGACCTTATGGCGATGAAGCCAGTGGCGGCGATGATGGCACCGCCCGCCAAGGTCCAGATATCCGGCAACGTCTGAAACACCAGCCAGCCGCCGATCACAGCCCACAGCAACTGCGCGTAGCTGAACGGCGCCAGCAGCGAGGCCGATGCGTGGCGATAGGCGAACACCATCAGATACTGGCCGGTGGAGGCGACAACGCCGAGAACCAGTGCCAAGCCCACCTCGCGTGCGGTGGGCGTCACGAAGACCAGTGGCATCAGCCCGGTCAGCACGATCAGGCCCGTCACGGCCGACCACAGCAGCATCGCGGCCGGATGCTGCCCCGCCATCTTGCGGGTGAGAATGGTGGCCACAGCCCAGGACAGCGACGAAGCAAGCCCATACAGCGCCGCCGGCTGGAACGCGGCACTGCCGGGTCGGACCACCACGAGCACGCCCAGCATGCCGATGACAACAGCGGCCCAGCGCCTCGCACCCACCACCTCGCCCAGCAAGGGCACCGACAGGATGGTGATCAGTAAAGGCGACGCAAACCCGATCGTCGCCGCTTCAGCCAAGGGCAGCGAACGCAGCGATAGCATGAAGAAGATCGCCGATCCCACCAGCCCCAGCCCGCGGACCACGTGCCACAGCGGCTTGCGCACAGTGATGCCCACGCCCGAGCGTCGCACCAGCATTGCCGACAGCGACACGAATACGGTGTAGCGAATCCAGGCGATTTCGACTGCCGGAAGATGCTCGCTCAACACCTTGGCCATGGTGTCGGACGTGGAGAAACACATCGTGGCGGCGATGAAGAACAGAATGCCGCGCAGGGGCCTGTCCATCAGGTCAGTCTTTGAAAATCATGAACCAGAATGCCGCCAGCAGCGGCACCGTGGCCACGATCCCCCAGAGCAGCCAGGTTCGCGTGGCGCGCAGATAATCCTCGGGGATCACCGAGCCCTCGGTGAAATGTCGCGCCTGGCGCGCTTGGCGGATCTGGATCGGCAGCAGCACCGCCAGCCAGATGCAGCCGGACAGCGCGAACATCACCTCCGCCCACACGATCCAGGACGTCCGCCACGTATCGAGCCCGGCCACCCAACTGGCCCCGTAGCCGCCGATCACCGTCAGCGCGATGCCCCAGGCGGTAAACGCCCAGTCGGTGATTGTAACCAGGCGCTGGGAGAACGCGATGATCCGCGCGTCGCGCGTGCGGTCCGCATAGAACTTCCAGCACGCCGTCACGGTCACGTTGCCGACCAGCATGACGATCCCGAGAAGGTGAATGATTTTAAAAATACCGTAGGACGCCATGAAAACTCGTCTCTCCCCGCCGATG
>JAYTHH010000520.1:0-2389 GCA_043732745.1 Rhodospirillales bacterium | reverse complement strand
GATGCCGGCCTCGTTCGGAGTGCAGGGGCCGGGCGACAGCACGATCGCCTCCGGCGCGCGTGCCATCGCCTCGGCCACGGTGATCTGGTCGTTGCGCGCCACGTCGCATTCGGCCGCCAGATCACCCAGGACGTGCACGAGATTGAAGGTAAAACTGTCGTAGTTGTCGATCAGTAAAATCATGCGGGCATCCTGAAGGCGCGCCTTCAACGGGTCAAACTGTTGTTCAGATTGCATCTGGCGCCGGCGTTGGGAAGGCATGGCTTCGCCGATGCTGTATTGCGAGGCGGGCCTGCTCTGTGGCACGCCCTCTCCGTTGCAGCTCAGCCCGAGGAATCGTCGTGATCGCACCGCATCGTCATCTGCTGCAGATCGAAGGCATGCACCCGCCGCAGATCGAAGCCATGCTGGACCTGGCGGAGAACTACGTGCTGCTCAACCGCTCCGGCAAAACGCAGCGCGACCTGCTGCGTGGGCGCACCTTGATCAACCTGTTCTTCGAGGACAGCACCCGCACCCGCACCAGTTTCGAGCTCGCCGGCAAGCGGCTGGGCGCCGATGTCATCAACATGTCGGTGTCGACCAGCAGTGTGAACAAGGGCGAGACCCTGCTCGACACTGCAGCCACGCTCAACGCGATGATGTGCGATCTGCTGGTGATCCGGCACGACCAGTCCGGTGCGCCCAATCTGCTGGCGCAAAAGGTCGAGGCTGCTGTGATCAACGCCGGCGACGGCACCCATGAGCACCCGACTCAAGCGCTGCTGGACGCGCTGACCATCCGGCGCCGCAAGGGGAAACTGCAGGGCCTTGTGGTGGCGATCTGCGGCGATATCCTGCATTCGCGGGTGGCACGCTCGAATATTCACCTGCTGAGCGCCATGGGCAGCACGGTGCGGGTCGTGGGTCCGCCCACGTTGATCCCGGCGGAGGCGGCCCGGCTTGGGGTGGAGGTGTTCCACGACATGAACAAGGGCCTCGAAGGCGCTGATGTCGTGATGACCCTGCGGGTACAGCGCGAGCGGATGAATGGCGGTCTGGTGCCATCGGCGCGCGAGTATTTCCGGTTTTACGGGCTTGATTTCGAGAAGCTTTCGCATGCCAAACCGGATGCCATGGTGATGCATCCCGGCCCGATGAACCGTGGCGTGGAGATCGAATCGGCGGTGGCCGACGACCCTGTTCGCAGCGTGATAAAGGAACAGGTGGAGATGGGCGTGGCCGTCCGCATGGCGGTGCTGGACATCCTGTCGCGCGGGAGAAACCGCAATGTCTGATGTCCTCATCGAGAATGTGCGCCTCCTCGACCCCGCCGCCGGACTGGACCAGATGGGCGCCCTTTTGGTGCGCAACGGGAAAATCGTCGATTTCGGCGCGGCTCTTGGCCGTCCTGATGGCGTGCCCGCGCTTGACGGCGATGGTGCCATTCTCTGCCCGGGGCTGGTGGACATGCGCGTGGAGCTGGGCGAGCCCGGCGGCGAATTCCGCGAAACGGTCGCATCGGCAGCGCTGGCGGCATCGGCGGGCGGCATCACCACGGTGGCGGCGCTGCCTGACAGCAAGCCCGCCATCGACGATCCCGCTTTGGTGCGCCTGCTTCGGTCGCGCGGCGAGGAAACGGGTCTGATCACCGTGCTGCCCTACGGTGCCGTCACGCGTGGCTGCCGCGGCGAGGAGATGGCAGAAATCGGCCTGCTGACCGAGGCGGGGGCGGTGGGTTTCACCGATGGCGCGCGGGCGATCGGCTCGGCGCGGATGATGCGCATGGCGCTATCATACGCGGCGTCCTTCGGCATGCGGATCATCCAGCACCCAGAAGACCCGGAACTCGCGCGAGGCGGCGCTGCCACCCAGGGGGAGCTGGCGACGCGGCTGGGCCTGCCTGCCATTCCCGCCGCCGCCGAGGCGATTCTGGTAGCGCGCGACATCAGGCTGGCGGAGTTGACCGGCGGGGCGGTGCATTTCGCCCATGTCTCCACCGGCGAAGCACTCGCTCTGATCCGCCAGGCCAAGGATCGTGGCCTGCGCGTGACCTGCGATACCGCGCCCCCGTATTTCGACCTGAACGAAACCGCCATTGGCGCCTATCGCACATTCGCAAAACTGTCTCCGCCGCTGCGCGCAGACTGCGACAGGCTTGCGGTGGTGGACGCGCTGGCCGATGGCACCATCGATGCGATCGCATCGGACCACCAGCCGCGCGACGCCGACGACAAGCGCCTGCCCTTCGCCCAGGCCGCACCAGGCGGCGTGGGCTTGGCGACGTTGCTGGGCGTGACTTTGGCGCAGGTGCATGGCGGCCAGATCCCTCTCATGCGGGCGATCGAGTTGTTGACCTGCGCGCCCGCCCGACTGCTCGGCAGCGATGCAGGCACGCTATCGCGCGGGG
>JAYTHH010000519.1:0-2394 GCA_043732745.1 Rhodospirillales bacterium | reverse complement strand
AATTCGGCGGTGACGGAGCTTACGAGGAACTCGAGTAGCTCCTTGCGGACTTCGGGGTCGAGGGCCTGGAGGTCGAAGTTGAGCGGCGTTTCGTTGATGAAGTGGCCGCGGTTGGGGTCGGCGCGCAGGTCGGCGATCAGGCCATCCCACTCGGTGCGAACGCCACTCACGTCGATCTTCCCCATCGCCTCGAAATCGGTGGTGTAGAAGCGCGGTGTCAGGATCGTGTCTTCCTGCGCAAGCTTGGTGCTTTCGTTGACGGGTCGCTTGGCGGCGAGGGTGGCGCTCATGGTACTTCCTTGGGCTCGAATCCGACCTTGTACAACTCGGTCAGGAGGAGCATCGATGTCGACGCGGTCCATGTCCGTGACAGGGACCCGGCGCGGCTGACAGTTGCGGGACGCTCCGTGATCAGATGGTCGGCGAATGCGATCCCGGAAGGGATGCCGTGGATCTGCACGACGTCGCCGGCGCGGATGTCGATGCCTGTGGGCACGGGGTAGGCGTGGAAGCTGTCGGGGCGGTTCTCAAGGTCGATCTCGGCGCGGGCCTGGACGATGCGGCGGCCGAGGAGCCAATCCTTTGTCATTGCTTGCGGCCTGGGCCGAGCTGCTCGGCGGCGTGACCGCTGATGGGCTGGAGGGCGGCGAAGACGTCCTCGTTCGTGGTGCCGTAGGCGGCGAGATCGAGGCGGACGCCGGTGGCCGGGTCCTCGAAGGTAAGCCGGCCATCGGCGTAGGCGGCGAGGTGGTAGGGGGCGTCGTGCGGGATGTCGGTGCCGCGGCGGGAGCGGTTCATGCCGCGCAGGATGCCGCGGAGGACACCTTGCTCACCTTCGAAGACTGCTACCTGGTCGCCATTCTCCCGGGCGATGACGGCATGGTCGGCGCGGTCGGTGAAGGAGAGGGTGCGTTTGGCCAGAAGAGGCGCTGTGGGCGCCGGGGCCAGGCCGCCGGCCGCCCGATTGCCGCGATGCCGATCGAGAGAGCCAGCACGGCCCCGACGGCGATCAGTGGCAGGTGGGGGCCGGAAGCAGACGGGTTGGAGGCTTGCGGCACGGTGGAGATTTCGGTTCAGGCGGTCACGGCTGTCGCGCTGTTATGACACTCTGGAGTGTCCACAATAATTGTCGGTTGTGCCAGGGAAACCGACTCGATTGTGCTGTCTGCGAGGGCGCGTCCCAGGATTTCGGCCGTACGGGCGGCGTCCGGCATGGCGCGGAGCATGGGCTTCATGCGGATCTGGGCCGCGCCGTCGGAGCCGACTCTGTTGGTTTTCGCGCCGTCCTTCTTGGCGCCGCGGAGTTTCTTCAGCATGGCCAGGGCGCCGCTGGCTTCCTGGGACATGCCGAAGCGGCCGAGACGGGTAAGCTTGGTGATCTCGGGGGCGGACGTGCAGCAGAACAATGGCGTCGCAGGCGTCACGCCGGGCCAGGAGGGCGGGGCGGACGAGCTTCACGTGGTCTTCGAGGAAGAGCATGGCGGCAACGACATGGTCGCCGTGTTCGATGTCGTGGAGGCATTCGTCCAGCGTGGCCGGGTCGGCTGCGAACTTGTCGGCGGCGTGGACGACGAGGTGGAGGCCGGAGATTTCGGCCAGGAGTTGGGTGTGGGCGCGGGCGGCGGCGGCAGAGAGGTGGCTGTCCATGGTGACGATGACCACGCGCACGGTTGGGTTGGTCCTGATCGGCCGGCTGAGGAGGCTACCATCCATAGTGGGCCTTCGCTTCGTAGAGGGTTTCCACGGTGATGGTGCCCGTAGGATCTTTCAGGCTGACCGAGACGCCCGGTCTGCCTGCGACACGGCGAGGCCGTCCGGAATTTAAGTGTCAAGATCGTCTTACGTAAACTGTGATTGACACTCGGCGGGCTGATCGAACAAGTTTGGGAGACGGACGATGACGTCGATGTCAGAGCATGTGCTTCAGCAGGACAGTCGGACCGAAACCCGGAGCGCACGGCCGCTGCGCGGACGGGGTGGCCTGGGCATCGATGGGCGGTCCATGCTTGAGGAGGCCGTCAAGCGCGATGTGATCCCTCGGTTGTTTGCGATGTCCTGGGTCGAAAGAGCGTCAGGCGCGGTTGACGCACGCGCCGCAATCAGCGACGGCACTCGTCGGAAACTCGTCGCGCTGTGTTTGGAGCCGAACAGTCAAGGCATCGTGGTTTTCGTGACCTGGCTTCATCGCTCGGGCGTGGCAGCCGCTTCGATCTGCGAGGACCTGTTCACGCCCGCCGCCCGGGACCCTGGCGTGATGTGGGGAGAATGACACTTGCAGCCTTGCCGATGTGACGGTCGGGGTTTTGCGGTTGCAGAACGCCCAGCGTGCGATGGCGTCGAATCGCGATCGTGCGGCGCCGCCTTTGGGTGAGCCGCGCGCGCTGCTGTTGCCGG
>JAYTHH010000518.1:0-22349 GCA_043732745.1 Rhodospirillales bacterium | reverse complement strand
GCAGGCGGGTCAGCCGCCTGAAGGCGGCATGACCAGGAAGACTTTCCGCCACAACGCCTCGGGTAGAACGTGAAGCCGACAGGCTGCTAGAGCTTTTTTGATCAATAGGGATCGGAGAAAATCTCTAGGTCTATGGTTTATCGAGCACCTTTATCCGATTGGATGATTCCGATTGGTCGGATGATGCACTAAGCCAACATGGCCGGCGCCGCAGCGATGGCGCGGATGAGATCCGAGCGGCTGACGATGCCAACCACACGGCCTTCCTCGATGATCGGGATGCGCTTCACCCCGTGTGCCACCATCAATTCCGCGATCTCACCCAATGTGGTGGTAGGGCCGGCCGTCACCACCTGGCGCATCATGAGATCGGCGGCGGATTTGGTGTCCTCGCGCAGGTAGTCCAGGAACTCCTGCGAAAGCGCCTCGCCTTCCGCCATCAGGCCGAGCCAGCGATCCCGCTTGCGGCGAATGCTGTCGCGAAACGGCTTCATCACGTCCAGTTCGCTGATGATGCCGGCCAGGCTGCCATCTGGCCGGCAGACCGGCACCGCGCTGATACGCCTTTCAACTAGCAGTTCGGCAACCTTGCCGATCCCGGTTTCGGGCGAGACGGTGACAGGCTGGGACGTCATGAGTTCGGCGGCGGTGATGGCCATGGCACGCTCCCTTATTGCAAGCTAATATCGGGCGGCGGCATACACATGACATTGATCGAAATCAATCTGTCGCGTTACTTCCGGCTCAATAACCTTCCGCAGCGGTTTTCGTCACCCACGCCAAGCTGGATGGTCGGCAGCAAGGCGAGCGGCGGCAGCAGGAAACCAAGGCCGACGGCAGCACCGCCGCGCACGCCGAGCGTTAATACGTCCGGGCCGATGCTGGGGTTCTTGAACGAGCCCGTGATGCCGATGGGTGCCGGGAGCGAGCCGATGCTGAAATGCTTCGTTTCTGTCTTGATCTGGTAGTTCAGCTTTTCATGGCCGATATCGATGTCCCCGCTGCCGCTGATAATCGACTCATTGGTGTCGATCAGCATGGTTTTGGTGGACAGCACGCCGTGTTGCAGCGCGAACTGACCGATCAGGCATTGCAGTTCGGCGCGGTCCGGGATGCCAAGCGCCGACAGCAACGCGTTGCCGAATTGCAGGCCGGACAGATCAACCAGCAGCGCGCTGAGGTTGCCGCCACTCATGTAGAGGTCGAGCTTGCCGTTGCCGGCGCCCAGCATGGCGGCCAGCGAATTGCCGTGCGTGTCGATCGTGGCGCTGCCGCCCAACCGCCCGGCCCCCTTCACCAGGTGCGTGGCCGATAGCATACGCGAGACGTCCAGCTGGCGGACCTGGACATCGGCCTTGGCGTGGATAACGTCGTTTGCTTCGGGGGTGAGATCGACCTGCGCGGTGATGGCCCCGGTGCCAACGCCCAGCCCAACCGGATGCAGCGTGATGTGGCCGTCGACGATGTCCATCGTCACCTCGATATGGTCGAACGGCACGTTGCGGCCTTTGATCTTGTCGCCTTTGTATTTCAGATGGATGTCGGCGGTCCGCAGTTTGGGAAGGTTGATCGGCGTGTTTGGGATCAGTTGCGTGCTGGCTTCAGCCTTGGCCAACTTGCTGCGCTGTTCGGCGGTCATGTTGGGATCTGAACTGCGCCCGGGCTCGGAGCCGATGAAGCCGCCGAGGTCTTCCAGGTCGACCGCCTTGGAATGCAGATCGGCCGTCACGTCCTGGCGTTGCGGGCCTGGGTCGACCGCGATGGTGCCGGCGATGTCGCTGGCGCCGATCAGGCCCGAGAAGTCGCGGAACCGGATTTTTTTATCGGCATAGTCAAGCTGCCCACCAAGCCGGTAGGTCGGCGTTTTCGGCAGCGGAATGCCGGTGAGCGGATAGAGCAGGCCCATATTGGGGCCCTTGAGATCCAGCTTGAGATCGGCGCCCGCAAAAGAGACCGGGTCCTGCACCGTGCCCACCAGCGTGATCTGCGTGGGCCCGTTGGCCATGCGCAGATCGATGGGGTACGGCTTGCTGGTATCACGCAGCGACAGCAGCGCGCCGCCGATCAGTTTGCCGGTGATAGGCTGGGACGAATACATGCCCTTTACCTCCACCACGATCTCCGCATCCTGCCCGGCATTCGCCACGGTGCCGGCCACGGCGGTCTGGGAGGCATCCTGCGTCATGATGGTCGCGGTCGCGTCGGTCTTGAATTTTGGGATCACCACGTGCGCGGTTCCGTCGCGAATGGTGAGACGGCCGATCTGCGGGCCATCGGATTTCGGCGCATCCGGGGCCGCTGGCTGCATGTGAAAGGCGTAGTTGGTGGCGCCATCGTCGCGCGCCGCTGCATAGATGGCGGGCTGGTCCAAGGTGATCTGCTGGATGACCAGCGCCCGGGTGCGGGCGTAGGTCAGCGCCTCCACATCCACGCTGAGGTGGGCGACGCGCGCGAAGGGAGCCTCGGCGTCGAAGCCGTCCGGATTGGGCAGCACCACGCCGTCCAGCACCACTGACACCACGCGGCCGAGTTTGACATGCAGATGCTCCGCGGTGGCCGGACGCCCGATGGCGGCGGATGCGCGGGAGGTGACGAAAGGCAGAAACCAATCCCAGTTCCAGAAGAACACGAGTGCTGCGATCAGCGCGACCGGGACGAGGAAATAACTGGCCCGGCGCAGGGCGGTGTGAGCGGCCATGTGCGGCACTTTCGAGAATGGCGCCGCCCAGAAACGTTGGCGGAAGCAAGTTGTATCGCTAAGCCGCGAGGCTGCCCTGCGGTTCCCGTCGCTCCGCCTTCACATCGTTATGCCTTTTTCTTTTGGCCAGCCTTCTTTTCAGCAGGCTGCCGCGGTGCCGATTTTTCCTTTGCTTCCGGGCCTTTTTCTCCCAGGCTTTCCTTCAACGCCGCCATCAGGTCGATCACGTTGCTGCGGTCGTCCTCCTGCGGCTCCATCTCGACCCCCTCGCCCTTCAGTTTGGCATCGATCACTTCACGCAGCCTGGTTTCGTAGCGGTCCTCCCAGTCTGCCGGATCGAAGGCGCCGATCTGGCGTTCGATCAGTTGCTGCGCCAGCTTCACCATCTCAGGGTCGGCTTTCCCCTTGGGGACATCGGCAAAGGCTTCCGCCTGGGCGTTGAGGTCGCGCGCATCATGCAACGTGTGCGCGACAAGGCCGTTGTCATGCACCGCCAACGCCACCACCCGCTCTCGCTGCGCGATCACCACGCGGGACAGTGCGACCATGCCCGCCTTGGCGATGGCGGTGTGCAGCACGAGGTAGACATCGGCTCCGGCATCACCGTCGGGAGCAAGATAGTAGCTAGTGTCGAAATAGATCGGGTCGATCGACGCTGACGGCACGAATTTCTCGATCTTGAGCACCGACGAGCTGTCGATGCGTGCGGCCTCGAAATCGGTATCCTCCATGAGAAGGTAATGATCCTTCTTGAACTGATATCCCTTCACGAGGTCCGAGCGCGACAGCTCCTCGTCGGTCTCGGCATCGCGCGTGATCATCCGCACGCGATGGCCGGTCTTCGGATTGATCATGTTGAAATGCAGGTTGGCGCGGTCATGCGTGGCGGGATAGAGAACCACCGGGCAGGACACCAAGGCCAGACGCAGATGCCCACGCCATGTCGGACGCATTTCCATTTTTTTTGTCGCTTCATTTCTTCTTGGGTTTACTGGCGATGACGATACGTGAACTGGTTTTTGGCACCGGCGTTTCGCGCTGGGGCGCCAGATTCGGCAGGGTTTGTGTGGTGCGCGGGAAATCGGCCCAGGGATCGGTGGCACGTCTTTCGATGCGGCCGGGAATGCTCGCGATCGTGAAGGCCTTGGGGTCCAGATGGTCCGTCACCTCCTGCCAATCCAGCGGTGTCGCAACCGTGGCGCCAGGGCGGGCGCGCGGCGAGAACGAGGCAATGGCGGTGGCACCTGGGCCGTTGCGAAGCCAGTCGATAAGGATACGGCCCTTGCGGTCGGTGATTTTGGTGTGGGCAAGGAAGCGCTTTGGCTCCTCGGCGCTGACCAATTCGGCGAAGCCGCGGCAGAAGGCCTTGGCCGTTGGCCAGTCGGCGGACCTCGCCAGCGGGACGACCACATGCAGGCCTTTTCCGCCGCTGGTTCGGCAAAAGCTTTGCAGGCCGAGGGTTTCCAGTCGCGCACGGATGTCGTGCGCGGCTTGCACGATTTCGGCCCAGGGCACGCCTTCGCCGGGGTCGAGGTCGAACACCAGGCGATCCGGATGGAGCGGGTCGGCCTCGTCAGCGCCCCAGCAATGCAGCTCTATTGCCGACATCTGCGCCATTGCAATCAGGCCGGAAACATCGTCGATCGCCAGATAAGGCTGCCTGTCGCTGGAAGCTTCGCGAACAGGTGCCGGCATGAAGCCGCCGCGATGCTTCTGGAAGAACTGCTCGCCGTCGATGCCATCGGGGCAGCGCAGGATCGCCAGCGGTCGATGGGCAATACCAGGCAGCGCCACATCGGCGATGATGTTCCAGTATTCGGCAAGCGCCAGTTTGGTGATGCCAGGCCAGAGCTGGCGGTCGGCGTGGGTGATATGGATACCGGCGATGTCGCTACCCGGGTGCTTCGGGGCCTGGGCCACGACGATCCTGGATGCTATCGCGGCTGGCTTTTTCACATCCGTTATCGCCTCGGCGCGCGTTTGCGCAAGGCGGGGCGGTCGCGCATCACGTCGCGTGCCGGCTTGTCGTCGCGCAGCCCCAGGAAGACCGGATGACGCAGCCTGCCGTCATTTGACCACTCCGTGAAGCTGATTTCCGCTACCAGTTCAGGGCGAACCCAGGTGACGCCACGCGGCGGCTTTTCTCCCAACACGATCAACGCGGGTGCCGACGGCAGTGCCAGCGGATCCAGCCTGGCACGGAGGGATTTCAGAACCGCGTCGCTGAAGCCGGTGCCGACGCCGCCGGCGTAATGCAGGGCGCCCTTCGCATCGTAGGTGGCGATCTGCAAGGCGCCGAAGCCCACCCGGCTCCTGGCGGGTTTGGTCCAGCCGATGATGACGAATTCGGCACGGCCGAGATTCTTGATCTTCACCCAGGATGAATGCCGCCCGGCGCGATAAGGCGCATCGCGGCGCTTCATCACGATGCCCTCCAGCCCGCGCTCGGCCGCGACCGCGAAAAGATCGGCGCCGTTGCCTTCATGATGGTCGCTGTAGCGAAGGCTGCCCTTCCATTCAGACAATCCGCGCAGCAGGGATTTGCGGTCGTCCAGCCGGCAGGGGCGCAGGTCCCAACCATCCAGGTGCAACAGGTCGAACGCATAGAACAGAAGGTCGCGATCGCGGCCATTGGCCAGCGCATCCTGCAGGCCGCCGAAATCAGACATCCCACCTTCGCGCAGCGCCACCAACTCGCCGTCCAACATCGCCGATGCAACCTTCAGCTTCGCGAAGGCTGGCGCCAGATGGGGCATGCGGGAGGTCCAGTCATGTCCCTCCCGCGTCAGCAGCCGGATATCGCTGCCATCGATGCGCACCATCAGGCGATAGCCGTCGAACTTTAATTCGCTCAGCCAATCGTCACCGGCAGGCGGCGCGTCCTCGGTGATGCAAAGCTGTGGCTTTTGGGTTTTCGGCAGGGCTGCGCGGATCGCACCCGGGATCGGCGCCGCATCGGAGGGCGACGGTTGCGGCGCAGAATCCAAAGTATCAGCGTCACCGCCTTCACGCGCCGCGTCGTCGGCGTCCTTGATCAGCAACCAGGCGTCCTGATTCGAGCGTCCGCGCGGCTTCATGCGGATCAGGGAGAATTCTCCGTGCAGTCGCTCGCCTTGCAGGGTGAAACGCAGATGTCCCTTCTGCATGCCGACATCCGGATCGATCAACGGGGTCCATGTGCCATGATCCCAGATTTCCACGGTTCCCGCGCCATAGCCCTGCGCGATCTCGCCGTCAAAATTCGCGTAGTCGAGCGGGTGGTCCTCGACATGGATGGCCATGCGCTTGTGCGACGGGTCCAATGACGGACCTTTAGGCACCGCCCAGCTCAGCAGTACACCATTATGCTGGAGGCGAAAGTCGTAATGCAGTCCGGCCCGCGCCGCCTGGTGCCGTTGCACGACGAAGATGGGCGCCCCTTCCGCCCGGGCGCCCGCCGCAGGCTTGGGCTCCGGCGTGGTGGTGAAGTCACGCTTCGCCGCATAGCGCGCGACCGAGGTATCGGGTTCCTGTGCGGGGTCCTGCGCAGTCCGGGGCTTCAATGTTTTGGAAGCGGTTCGCATGGTCGCTTAAAGCATTACACCAGGGCGAAGTTCCGCCCACCTGGCTCACGTCTCGCCGGGATCGTTTGGCCAAAGACGCGGCGTGCTCAGTTCGATCGAATGGCCATCGAGGTCGCGAAAATAGAGGCTTGTGGCGCCCTGCGGCCAAGTGAGGCTGCTTTCAATTGCGATTCCGAATTCTTCCAGTCGCTGCTGCCACGCCACCAGTTGATCGAGTTCGATTGCAAAGCACATATGCTGCGCGCCGACAGATCCATGCGGCGGAATAAGCCCAAAAGGCGTGGGTGCCGGCTCAAGGCTGGCGCGATTCTTAAACAGCAGCAGAACCTGGCGGCCCGGCACAGCCAGGGCTGCCATCCGCTCATCGCGCAACATCACCTCCAGGCCGAAAAGCGCCTCGTAGAAATTCTGGGCGCAGTCGAGGTCCTCGACATACAGCGCCGTTTCGAGCACGCAGGTAACGGATGGCGGCAACTGCGGATCAGTGCGTGAAACCGGAATGGGCCGGCGGGTCGCTGGCGGGGAAACTATCCATCAGCGCCTTGTCATACTCCTTCTCGTCGGCCTTCACATCTCGCTTGGCCAGATTCCAGAAATGCTCGGCCTGGCCGTCCGGCGAGCCGGCTTCCTGCCAAAGCTCATAGGCCCGCTCCCGAAGACGGTCCTGAACCAGAATGGCCTGATCAACATTGGAACTGTCACTCATATGAGCCTCCCCACAATCGAAATTTCCCTACATCTGGGATGTGGGGTGATCTGTTAAGCTGTCAGATGACGTGCAGCAGATACAGAATGATCAGTATCGGGATCGGAATACCCAGCAGCCACAACAGGATTGGCATGGTAAAACCTCCAGAAGCACCGGGTGGCAAAAGAACCGGCGGGGATGATGGTGAGCGTTCTACCTCACCTTGTTTCTGCAAATGAAACAGCCTTGATTTGGTTCCGCTTGGCTAACGCCCCTTTTGCAGACGCCACGCGGCGAAAGCATCAAGATTGCTTTCGTCGGTGGGGGGATACAGGCCGATGGTCTTTTGGCCACCCTGTACGCGCTCGATCACGAAATCCTCGAACGCCGTCATTTCAACCGCTTCGGCGGCAATCTCGTCGGCGATCTCGGCGGGAATGACAATAACGCCATCGGCATCGCCCACGATCACATCACCCGGAAACACCGGCGCATCGCCGCAGCCGATCGGCACGTTGATGTCGATGGCCTGGTGCAAGGTCAGGTTGGTCGGCGCCGAGGGGCGGCAGTGGTAGGAGGGGAAGTCGAGTTGGGCGATCTCGGCTGAGTCGCGGAAACCACCGTCGGTGACCACGCCGGCGACGCCGCGCATCATGAGGCGGGTGACGAGGATGCCGCCAGCGGAGGCAGCGCGAGGGTCTTTGCGGCTGTCCATCACCAGGACGCAGCCGGGCGGGCATTCCTCCACGGCGCGGCGCTGGGGATGGCTGTGGTCTCGGAACACCGACATCGGGTTAAGATCCTCGCGCGCTGGCATGTAGCGCAGGGTGTAGGCCTCGCCGACCATGCTGCTGGCGCCGGGGCGGTAGAGGGGGCCCACATCCTGGATCATCTGGTTGCGCAGGCCGCGTTTGTAGAGGGCGCTGGCGAGCGTGGCGGTGCTGACGCCTTTGAGCTTGTCGCGGGTTTCATCGCTGAGTTTGGTCATGGTGTGTGCCTCAGTAGATGACGGGTTCGGTGACGGGGGCGCCGAATTCGGTGCGGAGGAAGTCGAAGTCGCAGCCCTGGTCGGCCTGCTGGATGTGCTTGGTGTAGACCCAGCCGTAGCCGCGTTCGTATCTCGGCTCGGGTCGGGACCAGGCGGCGCGGCGGATGGCGAGTTCCTCGTCGGACACCTGCATCGAGATGGTGCGGGCATCGACATCGAGGGTTACGATGTCGCCGGTCTTCAACAATGCCAGCGGGCCGCCGATATAGGATTCGGGTGCAACGTGCAGCACGCAGGCGCCGTAGCTGGTGCCGCTCATGCGGGCATCGGACATCCGCAGCATGTCGCGGTGGCCTTCGCGCAGTAGCTTCTTCGGCATCGGCAGCATGCCCCATTCCGGCATGCCCGGGCCGCCCTGGGGGCCGGCGTTGCGCAGCACCATCACGTGGTCGGCTGTGATGTCCCAGGTTTCGTCGTCCGCCGCCTTCTTCATCGACGGGTAGTCGTCGAACACCACGGCAGGGCCAGAGTGTTTGAGGAATTTCTGGTCCATCGCGGCGGGCTTGATGACACAGCCGTCCGGCGCCAGGTTGCCGGTCAGCACGGCCAGCGAGCCCTCGCCGTAGATGGCACGGTCGGTGGAGCGGATGACGTCGCTGTTATAGACCTTCGCGCCCTCGATATTCTCGCCCAAGGTGCGGCCGGTGACAGTGAGGCAGGTGAGGTCCAGGTGTTCGCGGATTTCGCCGATCAGGGCCCGGATGCCGCCGGCGTAGTAGAAATCCTCCATCAGATAAGTGCTGCCGGTGGGCCGCACATTGGCGATGACGGGCACCTTTCGGCTGGTGCGCTCAAAATCGGCCAAGCCGATATCCTGGCCGGCGCGGCGCGCCATGGCGATCAGATGGATGATGGCGTTGGTGGAGCAGCCCATCGCCATGGCGACGGCTATGGCGTTCTCGAAGGCTGGGCGGGTCTGGATCTTTTGCGGCGTGAGGTCTTCCCACACCATCTCGACGATGCGGCGGCCGCTTTCGGAGGCGAGGCGGATATGGCCGCTATCGGCGGCGGGCATCGAACTGCCGCCGGGGAGCACCATGCCTATCGCTTCGGCGATCGCCGTCATGGTGCTGGCGGTGCCCATCGTCATGCAGGTGCCGTAGGACCGCGCGATGCCGGCTTCCACGCCGAGCCAGTCCTGTTCGGTGATCTTGCCAGCGCGCAACTCGTCCCAGTATTTCCAGCTATCCGAGCCGGAGCCCAGCGTCTTGCCGCCCCAGTTGCCGCGCAGCATGGGGCCGGCGGGGAAGAAGATGGTGGGCAGATTCATGGATGTGGCGCCGAGCAGCAGGCCGGGCGTGGTTTTGTCGCAGCCGCCCATCAGTACGACGCCGTCGATGGGGTGGGAGCGGATCAGCTCCTCGGTCTCCATCGCCAGCATGTTGCGATACAGCATCGTGGTGGGCTTCACGAAGCTCTCGCTGACCGACAAGGCCGGCAGTTCCACCGGGAAGCCGCCCGCCATCAGGATGCCGCGCTTGACGTCGTCCACGCGGGTTTTGAAATGGCTGTGGCAGGGCTGCAGGTCGGACCAGGTGTTGAGGATGGCGATCACCGGCTTGCCGGTCCATTCCTCGGGCGAGTAGCCCATCTGCATGGCGCGCGAGCGATGGCCGAACGAGCGCAGGTCGGCAGGGCCGAACCAGCGGGCGGACCGAAGATCGGCCGCGGTTTTAAGATGCGCCGGGGCCGGCCGTGGGGCTGGCGGAGATGTGTCGGGCAAAGCAAGCTTCCTGTCTTGCGGTGCGGCTCAACTGGGCCGCGATCAACCGCCTATCCCGGCATGTTATCGCTAACAAGCCCGTCGTGATAGGGGAACTCTGCGGCTAAGGCGGTTTACCTCTGGCTCCCTGCCTTCCTTTCCTGAGTCAGACCCTTCATGTCGGCCATCGCGATTTTCCTCGCCACGCTCGGCCTCGTGGCCTGGCAGCCGCGTGGGTTGGGCATCGGCTGGACGGGCGCCCAGGCGCTGGGACCACCCAAGCCCGCCAGCGTCATCGCGCATCGTGCATGATCACCCCCAGCGTATGCCGCCTGCCGCTTCGCAGCCGGCTGACCCCGTGGCGCATCGCCGTGCGATACACACCACGCGTGCCCTGCACCGGGCGCTGGTTCACTGCGAAGATCACCGCTTCGCCTTTGGCCAAAGGCACTACCTCGACGCGGCTTTGCATGCGCGGGCGCTGTTCGGTGAGCACGAATTCGCCACCTTCGAAATCCGCTCCGGGGCGGCTTAGCAGAAAGGCGGCCTGTAGGGGGAAGGCCAGCTCGCCGTAAAGATCCTGGTGCAGACAGTTGAAGTCGCCCGCACGGTATTGCAGCAGCAGCGGTGTCGGCTTGGTCTGGCCGGCTTCGTGGCAGCGCGCGAGGAATGCCGCGTGTTCCAGGGGATAGGCGATGTCCTGGCGGAGATGCGCAGCCCAGCGATTGGCGACAGGCGCCAGGCCAGCATAAAGCGCGGTGCGAAGGCCTGAGATCAGCGGCGGCAGATCGTAGGCGAAGTATTTATATTCGCCCTGGCCATAGCCGTGCCGCGCCATGATGACGTGGCTGCGATACAGCTCCGCGCTCGCATAGTCGTCGACCAGTCCGGCGCATTCCGCGGGTGACAGCAACGCGCCGGTGGTGGCGTAGCCGCACTGGTCCAGTTGCGCCTGAAGTGCGGCCCAATCCAGTGCGGCGACGCGGGATTCTATGTCGGTCATCCAGGCTTCTCCGTTTTTGGAGGACCTTTGCCCGCTGTCGCGCAGATCCGCACTCCGCGTCTTGCTTACGCGCTCATCGCCGCCTTCACGCGTGCCGCCGTCAGCGGCAGTTCGCGTATGCGCAATTTCGTGGCATTGGCCAGCGCGTTGGCGAGTGCCGCCGCCGTGGGGCCGGCCGCCGCTTCGCCGGTGCCGAGATAGGGCGCGCCGGGCCGGTCGATGACGTGCACGTTCACCTGCTCCGGCACCGCGTTGAAGCGCATGATCGGATAGCCGCGCCAGTCCCGGCTGGTGATGCCGGTGGGCTCGAACGTCACGGCCTCGAACAGGGTCCAGCTTGCGGACTGGATCACGCCGCCCTGGATCTGGTTCACGATGCCATCGAAATTCACGGCCTGGCCACTGTCGACGGCGACCTCGGCCCGGATCAGGCGGACTTCGCCGGTTTCGCGTGAGACGGAGACTTCGAGCGCGATGGCGAGATAGGCGGCGAGGTTCTTGTAGCGGGCAAATGCGAAGCCGCGCCCGTGGTCTTCGGGCAGTTTTGTTTGCGTGTTCCAGCCGAATTTGTCGGCGGCCAGGGTGATCACGTCACGTGCCCGCTGGTCCTTTAGATGGGCCAGCCGAAACGCCACCGGATCGGCACCGGCCAGATCGGCCAGCTCGTCGATGAAACTTTCGATGCTGAACACGTTGGTATAGGCGCCGAGTCCGCGCATGGCGGAGACGCGGAGCTTCTCCTCTGGCACGAAATGCGAAGTTACTTTGGCATTGGGGATGTCGTAGAGCGGGATGCCGTTGCGGTCGCCGCCGCCCTCGGGCTGCGGGATGGCGGTGGGTGGCTGCGGCGTCAGCGGCTCGGCGATGTGCCAACTTGCCAGCAGGCGGGCGCCGTTGCCGGGGCGGTTGCTGTGGGTGTTGCTCCAGACGCCGTATTGCCAGTCGGCAATGCGGCCGTTGGCATCGAGCGCGGCGGAGACTTCCGTCACCATCGCGGGGGTGAATGGCTCCCACGCGTTTTCCTGGTCGCGCATCCACTGCACACGAACCGGCGTGCCAGGCACGGCGCGAGCCAGCATGGCGGCATCGGCGGCGGCGTCATCGGCGCCATTGTGACCGTAGCAGCCGGAGCCTTCGACATGGATCAGGCGCACCTTGGCTATCGGCATCTTCAGCAGATCGGCGATGGCTGCGCGATCCGGATAGACGCCTTGGGTGTGGGTCCAGACGGTGAGCTGATCACCCTCCATCTGTGCCACCGCGCAGGACGGCCCGATGGAACCGTGCATGCCGTAGGGCCTGCGATAGCTGGCACGCAGCGAGCGCGGGTTGGCCGGTACATCCGCCTTCTTGTCGAGAATCACGGTGTCGTTCGAGGCGAGGCCGCGAATAGTTGTGAAAATATCGGCCTGTAACGGCAATGGCGTACCTGCACTCCATTTCGCACCTTGGGCGAGCAGACGCATCGCCTGCACCGCCTGCCATTCCCCCTTGGTGATGACGGCGAGATAAGAGCCGTCTCGTACGATCCTGATCAGCCCGGGCACCGTCTCGGCGGCAGACGTGTCGAGGCTCAGCAACGTGGCGCCATAGGTGGGTGGGCGGACCATGCGGGCGTGCACCATGCCGGGGAGACGCATGTCGTGCACATAGGCGGCCCTGCCGGTCATCTTGGAGGGAATGTCGACGCGCGGGACGGGTTTGCCGATCACGCTGTAGGTAGAGGGATCTTTCAGCTTTATGCCGGATGTCGCCTTGCGATCGAGCGCGATGCCGGCGGCGAGTTCGCCGTAGCCGATTTGACGCCCGTCCGGCGCCACCACGGCGCCGTTCTGTATGACGAGTTTGTCGGCGGGAACGCCCAGCTTGGAAGTGGCGGCTTCGACCAGCATGAAACGGAGCTCGGCGGTGGCGTTGAGAATGGCGGTGCCACTGTCCTTCATAGATTGGCTGCCGGACGTATAGCCCTCGTTCGGCGCCAGCTTGGTGTCCGGCCCGATCAGCGTGATCCCGGCGATGGGGATGTCGAGCTGCTCGGAGGCGATCTGCAGCAAGGCGGTGCGGATGCCCTGGCCGAGTTCGCCCTTGCCTGTGAACACGGTGACATGGCCATCAGCATCCAGCTTCAGCCACCCATTCAGCATCGGCGTGTTGGCCAGCGCGCCGGGCAGCTTCACCTCCTGCGCCTGTACCGATGGCATGCGCAAGGCGACCACAACGGCAGCGGTGCCGGCCAGCGCGGAGCGTCGGGAGATCTGGTTCATCGCACAACTTCCTGCATGTTGCTTGCAAGATCGGCACGCTGCCTCGGTACTCCCGCCATCGCGGCGGCCGCACGCTTCACCGCGGCGATGATGCGCAGATGGGTGCCGCAGCGGCACAGATTGGTTTGCATATGCGTGCGGATCTCGGCATCGGAGGGCGACGCGATGGTTTCCAGCAAAGCCTGCGCCCGCATGATCATCCCCGCGCTGCAATAGCCGCATTGGGCGGCCTGCTCGTCGATGAAGGCCTGCTGCAGCATGCCTGGCTTTTCGATCGTGCCAAGGCTTTCGAGCGTGCGGATCTTGCGGCCTTCGAGAGAGGAGACTGGCAACAGGCATGAATACACGGCCGCGCCATCCACGATCACCGTGCAGGAACCACATTGGCCCAGGCCGCAGCCGAACTTGGCGCCGTTGAACTCCAGATCGTTGCGCAGGGCATAGAGCAAGGGCGTGTTGGGATCGATGTCGAGCCGGTGCTCGGCGCCGTTGATGGTCAGGGCGATCACGGCGAGACCTCCTTCAAAGCGGTGAAATCATAAGTTGATCGGCAAGTTTGTTCAGCACGGCCGACAGCTCGGGGATAACAGGCACTGGGCGTGCCCGCGGGGGCTGAGCCAGCCATTGGGGCGATGGCCACTTGCCGCCTATGAAGCCGCGACGCATCGGCCGATATCGGCGATAGCGCGGATCAGCGCTGGATGGCGCTCGGCCAGGATGCCGCTGACGTAGCACCCCGATGTGACACCGGCGGCGCCCAGCACATCCAGCAGCCGCCAGGTGCCCTCATGCACACCATATTCCGCCCAGGACCGCGCCTGCAGGTCCAGTGTGCCGGCCTTCAGCACATTGCCCATCGCTCCCAAGCCGGGGGCGGCGTTGGCGCTCCAGCCTTCAAGCATCACGCTGACTGATACGGCGAGGCCACGTCCTTGCGGCCAGGCGGCAGGCAGCGCACGCGCAGCAGGACGATTCACACCCATGGTCACGTCACGCCACATAGGCCTTGATCGGTGTGGAAAGGCTTCCGAGCCCGGTGATCGAGCAGACCACGGTGTTGCCGTCGACGAGATAGCGCGGCGGGTCCATTGCGTAGCCGACGCCGGAGGGCGTGCCGGTGGCGATGATGTCGCCGGGCTCCAGCGTCAGGCCCGCGGACAGGGATGCCAGGATGGTGGGGATATTAAAGATCATCTGATCGACGGTGCTGCGCTGACGCTCTTCACCATCGACGTGCAAAGTCAGCTCCATCTCATCGAAATCGGGCACGGCATCGCGGTGCAGGATGTAGGGCCCCATCGGGCACGACCGATCGAGCCCTTTGCCTTTGAACCATTGCTCGTGCCGGCGCTGCAGATCGCGGCCGGTGATGTCGTTGAGGATGGTGACACCGAATATGTGGCTGAAGGCGTCGGTGGCGGCGATGTCGCGGCCCTTGGTGCCGATGATCAGCGCCAGCTCGACCTCGTAGTCCAACCTTTGGGTGACGGCGGGGTCGTGGAAGAAGGCCTCGTCCGGACCGATGACGGCGGTGGGCGGCTTGGTGAAGAACTGTGGAAATTCGGGGTATTTCGGAGCAGTGCCGGCGGCACGATAGCCCTCGGCCACGTGTTCGCGGTAGTTGCGCCCAACGCAGAACACGTTCTTGGTGGGGCGGGGGATGGGGGCGATGAGTTGCACATCGGCGGCGCTGCGAAGAGCCGTTGCCGGGGACGCGGCAACGCGTTTGGCAATGGCCACGGCGGGCTCGCCGGCCGCGATGAAGGCCAGAAGCCCGTCCTTCGGCAGACTCTCGCCCAGCGCGGTTGCCGCTTCCGGCAGATCGATGACGTCGCCGTTGTCTTGCAGCAGGCCGTAGGACGGAACACTGCCACCCACATAGCTCACGAAGCGCATGGATCTTCCCCTGTATGTCTTATCTTTAACGTCTCTAAGCGGCGCGGGCGGCTAGAACGGTGTGAGCGCGGCGGAACTGGCTGGCCATGGCATCGGCCGGCATCGCGCCGGAGAACAGGAAATAACCTTCCATCAGGAAGCTTGGCACGCCGGTCAACCCGGCGCGGCGGGCCGCTTCGTCATCCGCGCGGATTTCGGCGTCCCCACCATCACCAGACAGCGGCGCAGGGTCGATCCCGCATTCGGTCGCGAGCGCGGTAAGAACATCGAGATTGCCGATATCCAAACCGTCGTGAAAATAGGCGGTGAACAGACGCTCTACCACCGCGTCCTGGTCGGTGCCGGCGAGGCGGATGAGGCGATGCGCTGGAATGGTGTTGGGCGTGCGCTCCATCCGGTCGAACCGGAAGTCCAAACCCACCACCAGGCCGGCCTGCTTGACGTTCTCGTCAAGCTCGCGGGCGCGCTGGGCGCTGCCGAACTTGGCGGCACGATACATTTCCCGCGCGATCCCACCGGAGGGCATTTCGGGGTTGAGCTGGTAGGGACGCCAGCCCACGGAAAATTCCAGTCCCTCCTCGGCGAGCAGCACAAGGGATTCGCTCAGATTGCGTTTTCCGATGAAGCACCACGGGCAGATGACATCGGAGATAACCTCGATCCTCATCAGGCCGTGGCCTCGTCCAGTTCCAGCTCACCCTGGCCACCCTGGCCACCCAACATGGCGCGGGCGCGTTCGAGATCGAGCGTGCCTTCCCACCAGGTCACGAAGATGGTGGCGGCGACGGCGAGGAAGTTGATCGGTGCGATCAGCATGCGAACCAGCTTCACGAAGCCGTCGCCGAGCGGCTTCATCTGCTTGGCGAGCTTAGGTTCGAAATGGCCCAGCGCGGCACCAACCACCATGGCCGCCAGAACCTGCAAATATAGCCGTTTCGATGCGCTCGACTTGCTCACGACGCTTTCCTCGAATCTGCCAAGTGGCGCTTTTCTCATTGGGATATGACAGTTGCATTCCAATTTGGCGAGGGCGGAAACGGGCCCGGCTTTGCGTACCGCCAAGGCTTCTTTAGGGTGGCATTGCACGTCCTGCAGCCTGGATCGAGGCGATTTCGCCTTCGGTCGCAACGCAAGTCGAGGAAACGCCGAATGAGCGCCTATGTCTTCACCCCGCCGTCCGTCGTCAGCATTCCCACCGCCGATGGCGGGCAGTTTCCCGTCCGGCGGATCTTCTGCGTCGGGCGCAACTATGCGGCGCATGCCCGCGAGATGGGCCATGATCCGGATCGCGAGGCACCCTTCTTCTTCTGCAAGCCGGCCGACAGCCTGGTGACCGGCGGCAGAGACATGCCCTACCCGACCATGACCAGCGATCTGCACCATGAGATGGAGCTGGTGGTGGGACTTTCGAGCGGCGGCTCGGATATCGCCGAGGAAGACGCGATGTCGCATGTCTGGGGCTATGCCGCCGGCCTGGACATGACGCGACGCGACATGCAGGCCGAGGCCAAGAAGGCAGGCCGGCCGTGGGATATGGCGAAGGGCTTCGACCATTCGGCACCGATCGGCGTGATGGTGCCGGCCAGCGCGGTGGCGGACCCGAGCAAGGGGCTCATCGAACTCAAGATAAACGGCAAGGTTCGGCAAAGCAGCGATCTGTCTTTCCTAATCTGGTCGATCCCCGAGACGATCTCCTATCTGTCTCGCCTGGTGCGTCTGGAAGCCGGCGACCTGATCTTCACCGGCACGCCCGAAGGCGTCGCCGCCGCCGAGCGGGGTGACCTACTCGAGGGTGTGGTGGCCGGCGTTGGCAGCGTGACGGCGAAGCTGGTCTAAGGGCCGCCGGCTTTCTCTTATCCGCATCCGATGTCGGACGCTGGCATCGGATGCGCTTCAGCCGCCCAGATAAGCGGCCGCCACCGCGGGATCTTCGGCCAAAACCGCGGCGGGGCCATGCAGCACGATGCGGCCGGTCTCGATGACGTAGGCGTCATCGGCCACTTCCAGCGCAGCAGAGGCGTTCTGTTCCACAAGCAAGATCGTGGTGCCTTCCTGCTTGAGGGCCTGGATGATCGCGAAGATCTCGTCCACGAACAAAGGTGCCAGGCCCATGCTTGGCTCATCCAGCAGCAGCAGCCTGGGGTTGCCCATCAGCGCGCGGCCGAGCGCCAGCATCTGCTGCTCACCGCCGGACATGCTGCCTGCGATTTGCGGTAGACGCTCGCGCAGGCGGGGGAAGCGCGTAAGAACGCCGTCCTGGCGGCGGGCGATCTCGGCGCGATCAGACACCAGCCAGGCACCGAGCGCGAGATTTTCGGCAACCGTCAGTTCGGCGAAGATCTGGCGTCCCTCGGGCACCTGGATCAGCCCCATGCCGGCGATAACGTGCGGGCGCAGGCCGGCGATGTGCTGGCCGTCCAGCGTTATGGTGCCGGCACGCGGGCGCAGCAGGCCGGAAATCGCCCGCATCGTGCTGGTCTTGCCGGCCCCGTTGGCGCCGATCAGGCACACGACGCGACCCTGGGGCACCACCAGATCGATGCCGCACACCGCTTCGGTACGGCCGTAGGCAACCGAGAGCCCTTTGATTTCGAGCGCGCTAGCCATGTTGCGCCTGCAGTTTCGCGGCAAGGCGGGCACCGAGATAGGCTTCGACCACCGATGGCTCGGACCGCACGGCGGCGGGGGTGCCGGTGAATATCTGGCGGCCGAAGTTCAGCACCGTAACACTGTCGCTGAGCCGCATGACGAAGCCCATGTCGTGCTCTACCAGCAGCACGGTGGTCGGGCCGGCAGCGATGCGCTGCACGAGCTCTCCGAGCGCCACCGTTTCGGCGGGGTTCATGCCGGCTGCCGGCTCGTCCAGCAGCAGCAGGCGCGGGCTTTGGGCCATCGCGCGGGCAATCTCCAGGCGACGCTGGTCGCCATAGGCGAGACTGCTGGCGGGATCGTCGGCGCGGGCGGAAAGGCCCACCAGATCGAGCGCCGCACGCGCGCCGGCAACGGCGGCACGTTCCTCTGTGCGGAAGGTTCGAAGACGAAAAATCACGGCGCCGAGGCTGCATTTGAGGCGCGGATGCAGGCCGGTCAGCACGTTTTCCAGCACCGTCATGGCGCCGAAGATGCGGATGTTCTGGAAGGTGCGGGCCATGCCGAGCGCGGCCCGGCGATGGGCGGGCTGGGCAGTGATATCGGCATCGGCGAATTTGATTCTGCCCTCGCTGGGCAAGACAAGGCCGGAGAGCAGGTTGAACAACGTGGTCTTGCCAGCGCCGTTCGGGCCGATCACCGCATGCACGCCGCCCTGGGGCACCGAGAGATCGACGTGATCGACGGCCACCAGACCTTCATAGCGCCGGGTGAGGCCTTCGGTTTCGAGCAGGCTCATGCCGCTTTACGGCCCATCCGCCAGCCGAGCAGGCCGCGCGGCAGGAACAGCACCGCAAGCACGATGATGATGCCGTTCAGTGCCAGGCGAATGTCCGGCAGGTCCCGCATCAGCTCGGGCAGCAGCGTGAGGAACCAAGCGCCGGCCACAGCGGCGATCGGTGTGCCGATGCCTCCGAGCAGCGCGAAGGACAGGATCGTGACGGCCGGTTCGAAGCCGTATTCGTTGGGGCCTATGAAACTGGAAACGTGAGCCGACAATGCGCCTGCGAGCCCGGCCAGCACGGCGGAAGTGACGAGCGCGCCGAGATGGTAGCGGGCCACGTTCACGCCCATGACGGAGGCAGCCGTGGCATCCTCCCGCATCGCTTCCATGGCACGGCCGATACCGCTGCGGCCAACGAGCCAGAGCCCGGCGATCCCGGCGGCGAGCAGGCCATAGATCATCCACGCTTCCGCGCGTTCGGGAATGCCGTTCAGCCCCAATGCGCCGCCGAAGATATCGACGTTGAGATAGACGGCGCGAAGCACCTCCCCCAGCCCGATGGTGGCGATGGCGAGATAGACGCCGGACAGGCGAAGCGTCGGCACACCGATGGCCAGCGCCACCAGGACCGGCATCACCACACTCGCAGGCAACACCAGGAAGAACGGCAGTTTCAACTTCAGCGTCATCAATGCGGATGAATAAGCACCCAATCCCATGAACGCCGCCTGACCCAGCGACAACTGGCCCACGGCAAGCACAACATACATGGAAAGTGCCAATAGACCGTTAACGCCCATCGCGTGGACGAGGTTCTGGTAGGTCCAGAGGAAGTCGTCGAGCCAAGGTGGCACTGTCATGGGCTTGCCCTCACGGCCTTCGTATTAATCATGCCCGGCGTGTCACCGCGCGACCGAACAGGCCTTGTGGACGGGTCCAGAGCACTGCTACCAGAATGGCGAAAGCGACCGCCTCCTTAAGGCTGGAGGAGATGTAGCCGGCGGTCAGCACCTCAATCACGCCCAATGCCACGCCGGCGATCAGTGCACCGCGGATATCGCCGAGGCCGCCGACGATGATGACCACGAAGCCGCGCAGCATCATCGTCTCGCCCATGAAGGGGTGGATGGCGTTGAAGTTCAGCCCGATCAGCACGCCGCCAGCGCCGCCAAGGCAGCCGGAGATAAACGAAACAAGGGCCGAGGCGCGTGCGATGTTGATGCCCATCAGCCCGGCGGCATCCGGCTTTTCCGCCATCGCGCGAATGGCCAGGCCGAGCCTGCTGCCGCGCATCAGTGCCAGCAGCAGGCCCACGAGCAAGACGGTGGCGCCGAGGATCAGCAATTGCGCGGTGGTGATTCTCAACCCTTCGAATACGAAGGCGTCGGCACTCACCAGCCCGGGCGGAAGCCTGCGGATGTCCGGCCCGAGCCACGCCGTCATGCCGGAATACAGCGCCAGAACGCCGCCCAGCGTCACCATCAGGCTGTCGAGCTCGGCCGTCGCACGGCGGCGCAGGCGGGTCAGCAGCAGCCAGTCGATCCCCATCGCCACCACGCCGGCTCCCATCGCCGCAAGCGGCAAGGCGGCCCAGATACCAAGGCCGAGTTGGCGCGTCAGAAACAGCGAAAGAAACGCGCCGGCCGAAAAATAGAACCCGTAGGTGAGGTTGATCACGCGCAGAACGCCGAACATCAGCGTGAAGCCGAGGGCGAACAGGGCATAGGTGGCGCCCAACAGGACGCCGTTGACGAGCTGCTGGGCGAGCATCGCGCGGGGACCACACTGAAATTCAACAGCCCGCGCAACGGAACGTCACGCGGGCCGGTGTCATAGAACATCCATGAAGGTGGCGAAAGCCTACTCCAGGATGGTGAATTTTCCACCCTTCATGACCAGCACGACAACGCCTGCCGTCGTGGCGGGGTCGCGGCCGGCGGTGAACTGGAACGGACCCATCACGCCGGTAAAATCGGTTTTCGCCAGTGCGTCCCGCACCTTCTCCGAATCAGCGGCGCCGGCGCGGTCAATGGCGGCGGCCATGATCTTCATGGCGTCATAGGCCTGGGCAGCGAACTGGTCGGGGTCGCGGCTGTATTTAGCCTTATAGGCGGCCACGAAGGCTTCGTTGTTGTCGGCCTTCTTGCCGATGAACCATGGCGAACCCACGATCAGGCCATCGGCCGCCGGTCCCGCGATCTCACCCAACTTGGGCGAGTTGGAGCCGTTGCCGCCGATGAACAGGGTCTCCTTGCCGAAGCCGAGCTGACGGGCCTGCAGCAGCACGCCGGAAACCGGCTCCACCAGGGCCGACACGCCAACGGCATCCGGCTTCAGGCTCTTGATCTTGGTGAGCTGGGCCGAGAAATCGGTGTCCTTGGAGCCGAAGCTTTCAATGGTGAGAATGGTCAGCCCAGCCTTCTCGGCGGCGGCCTTCATCACGTCGAAGCCAGACTTTGAGAACGCGTCGTCGTTGGCATACATCAGCGCGATGGTCTTCACGCCGCGGGCCGTGGCGGCCTTCAGCGTGACCGGGATCACGTCGCTCTCGGGCAGCGAGGTCCGGAAGATGTATGGCCCGATATCGGTGATACCAGACGCGGTGGTGGAGGTCCCGAGTGTGGGCACATTGCGCTCGTTCGTCACAGGGCCGACGGCGAACATCTCGTTGGACAGGGTTGGCCCAATAATCGCCACCACCTTGTCGCGGCCGATCAGTTTCCGGGCCGCGTTGATGGCCTGGTCCTTGTTGGCGGCGCTGTCCTCGACGGTGAGCTGGATCTTGCGGCCGCCGAGAATGCCCTTCGCGTTGATCTCGTCGAGTGCCAATTCGAGCCCGCCCTTGATCGCCACGCCGTAGGCGGCATTGGGGCCGCTAAGGATCTCGATGGCACCGACCTGGACCGGCTGGGCTTGCGCCATCACCGGCATGGCGGCGAGCAACGCGATTGCGAAGGTCCTGCGCATCATTGGAGTTTCTCCCGGACTAAATATTGTGCGGAAACCTAATCCACCTGCGTGTCAGGTCAAGCAAGGCCTTGCCAATCCGCCTATCCCGCGCGACCAAGGGCCATGACCCAGCCCCTTCGCATCGCCACCTGGAACATCAACTCGCTGCGCCTGCGGCTGCCCTTGCTGACGCGGCTGATTGCGGGGTTGGACGCCGACATCATCTGCCTGCAGGAGACCAAGGTGCCGGACGAGCTGTTCCCGCACGCCACCCTGCCCGATCTCGGCTATCCGCATTACGTCCGCGCGGGGATGAAGGGGTACAACGGCGTGGCAATCCTGTCGCGCCTGCCGCTAACGCATGTCACGACGGCGCCGGACTGGTGCGCGAAGGGGGATTGCCGGCATGTGGCGGCGGATGTGGCGACGCCGTCCGGCCCGATCACCATCCATAATTTCTATGTGCCGGCTGGCGGCGACGTACCTGACCGCGAGGCCAACGTGAAGTTCGCGCACAAGCTGGATTTCGTGGCAGAGGCCACCGCCTGGTTTCGCGCAAACAGGCCGGTGCGCAGCGTGCTGGTGGGCGACCTCAACATTGCACCGCTGGAGCATGACGTGTGGAGCCACAGGCAGTTGGTGGGCATTGTGAGCCACACCCCGGTGGAAACCGCAGGGCTGCTGGCGTGGCAGGCGGAAGGTTTTGTGGATGCGGTGCGGAAATTCGTGCCTTGCGACGAAAAACTTTTTACGTGGTGGTCGTATCGGAACAAGGATTGGCGGGCGTCCAATCGCGGGCGTCGGCTGGATCATATTTGGACGACGCCGGATCTGGATCCGACCGGCTACGCCATTTTAACCGAGGCGCGCGATTGGCCGCAGACGTCGGATCATGTGCCGGTGTGCGTGACGCTCGCGGTGTAGGGTAACGCGCTTTTGTGCCCAGCCGAATTCGCGGGGGATTGGTGGGGCGCCAAAGCGCGCGCCACCTGACATTCAGATGCGCACCGCCCAGAATGACCTTGCTTCGGCGATGCTGCTGGTCGCATCGCGGCCTGCGATGGCGTGCAATGCGGCGGCGGCTGTGGCGATGACGGCGTCTTCGGCGGCTGGGTCAGATTGTTGACCACGCCAGACGGCGACCAGATCGGCGGCGGTCAGGCTT
>JAYTHH010000517.1:0-2406 GCA_043732745.1 Rhodospirillales bacterium | reverse complement strand
GACATCCGTCCCGGCTTTCCGAGACGTCACCTCGACCGTGTCGGCCACCATGAACGCCGAATAGAATCCCACGCCGAACTGGCCAATGAGGCTGGGTTTGTCGCCCGCCTCCGCCGCCTGCAGGCTTTCGCTGAACGCCTTGGTGCCGGACCGGGCAATGGTGCCGAGGTTGGACATCATCTCGTCATGCGTCATGCCGATGCCGTGATCGATGATCGTCAGCGTGCGCGCCGCCTTGTCGGGCACGATACGCACCGACGGCGCCTCCGGCAGCGCCAGCGCCGGCTGGGTCAGCGCCTCGAAACGCCGCCGGTCGGTGGCGTCGGCCGCGTTGGCCACCAGCTCGCGCAGGAAGATTTCGCGCTCTGAATACAGCGCGTGAACCACCAGATCGAGCAGGCGGCCGACCTCGGCGCCAAAATCATGTTTTTCAACCGTCGATTCGCTCATGGGGATCTCCTTCTCTGCGCGCCGCATATGACCTCTAGCGCGTTGGAGTTCAACGCAGTCACTCCACTGAAACACCAATCCCCTTGCATTCCGCGTTGCACCATCCAGAATTAAGGGCATGTCGGGCTTTCAACATCGGGTGAAGGCGGTTCTCGGTCCCACCAATACGGGCAAGACCCATTTGGCGATCGATCGCCTGCTCGCGCATTCCTCCGGCATTATCGGCTTTCCGCTGCGCCTGCTGGCACGTGAGAACTACGATCGCATGGTCGCCAAAAAGGGCGCCGGCAACGTGGCGCTGATCACCGGCGAGGAAAAGATCGTCCCACCCGGCGCTCGGTGGTTCTCCTGCACGGTGGAGGCCATGCCGCTCGACCGGCACGCCGAGTTCGTGGCGGTGGACGAAATCCAACTTTGCGCGGACCCCGATCGTGGCCATGTCTTCACCGAACGCCTGCTGCATGCGCGCGGGCTGGTCGAAACCATGTTCATGGGCGCCGAGACCATTCGCCCGCTGATGCAGCGAATGGTGCCCGGCGTGCAGATCGAAACCCGCCCACGCCTGTCGCAACTCACCCATGCCGGCGCCGCCAAGCTGGTCCGCCTGCCGCCGCGCTCTGCCATCGTGGCCTTCAGCGCTGCCGAAGTGTACGCCATCGCCGAAATGATCCGCCGCCGGCGCGGTGGCTGCGCGGTCGTGATGGGCCGCCTCAGCCCACGCACCCGCAACGCCCAGGTGGCGCTCTACCAGGAAAAAGAAGTCGACTTCCTGGTGGCGACCGACGCCATCGGCATGGGCCTCAACATGGACGTGGATCACGTCGCCTTCGCCCGCATGTCCAAGTTCGACGGCCATCGCCCCCGCCTGCTCACCGCCTCAGAAGTGGCCCAGATCGCCGGCCGCGCCGGCCGCGGCATGCGCGACGGAACCTTCGGGTCAACCGGCAACTGCCCGCCCATCGAGGACGAGATGGTGCGTGCCGTCGAAGGCCACAGCTTCCAGCCGCTGGAGCAGATCTTCTGGCGCAACAACAACCTCGATTTCAGCCATATCGACGCACTCCTCGCCAGCCTGCAGACCCCGTCCCAGCTCCGGGGCCTGGTGCGCGGCAATGACGCGGCAGACCTCGAAACCCTCGGGCACCTCGCTCGCGAAACCGATATCCGAGCCATGGCCCGAAGCCGCTCACGCTTGAAGCTGCTCTGGGAAGCCTGCCAGATCCCAGATTTCCGCAAAATCTCCGACGACAGCCACACCCGCCTGTGCGCCCGCGTGTTCGGCCACATCGCCCGCGACGGAAAACTCCCCACCGACTGGATCGCCGGCCAGATCCAGGCGCTGGCCCGCGCCGACGGCGATATCGACACCTTGATGCAGCGCCTCGCCTCGATGCGGGTCTGGGCCTATATTGCTGCCCGCGCCGACTGGGTCCCCGACGCCGCCCACTGGCAAGCCCGCGCCCGCGCTGTGGAGGATCTTCTCAGCGACGCCCTGCACGAACGCCTCACCGCCCGCTTCGTCGACCGGCGCGCCGCGCATCTCATGCGCAAGCTCGAGGCCAGCGAACAGGACGACCTGATGTCCGCCGTCACCCGCCGCGGCGAAGTCGTGGTCGAAGGCCATCCGGTCGGCCATGTCGAAGGTTTGGACTTCGTGCCCGACCCCAACTCCATCGGCGACCAGCGTCGCCTCGTCATGCGCGCCGCCCGTCGCGCGCTGATCACTGAAATGCCGCGAAGGGTGGCCCGGCTCGAAGCCGCCGACGATTCAGCTTTCGCCTGGCTGCCCAGGCAGCGCATCGCCTGGGAGGGTGCGGCCGTCGCGCGCCTGCGCCCGGGCGCCAGCATCATCCGCCCCGCCGTAGAGATCACCGCCAGCGAATTCCTGGATGGACAGCAGCGCGAACGGGTCCGCCAGCGCCTGCAGCGCTATCTCGACCAGCACGTCCACGACGC
>JAYTHH010000516.1:0-8182 GCA_043732745.1 Rhodospirillales bacterium | reverse complement strand
AGCCCTGATCCAGCACTTACACGCGCCAAACATCAGCCACGAAGCCGTAGCCTTCCAGCCGGCGCTCGATATGTCCGAAGGCCGGAAAATCCAGATGGTGGCCGGCGATGTGAAGCCGGTCGGTGGCCGCCATGTCCAAAGCGCGGCGGCGGCTGGCCTCGGCCTGGGCGGCGTCGATGTCATAGACCAGCGTGGCGTCCGGGCGGGCGAACTGCAGGCCGGGCAGGTGCACGATGTCCCCCCAGACAAGCAGGTTGTCGGCGCCGGATGACAGCACCCAGCCGCTATGGCCGGGGGTGTGTCCCGGCAAGGCGAGGCGGGTGATGCCGGGCAGGCCCTCCTGCCCATCGGCGACGCCGCGCAGGTGGTCGCGGTAGGGGGTGAGGGTTGCGAGGGCGAGGGCCCGGCTACGCTGGCGGGCTTCGGGCCAGTCCCTTGTGTCGTCGAACCAGAAGTCGCGTTCCTCCGTGGCGAGCACGATTTCGGCGTTCGGGTAGATCGGGGCGCCGGCGGCGTCGGTCAGCCCGCCGGCGTGGTCGATATGGGCGTGGGTGAGCAGGATGCTGCCGATGTCGGACGGGGCCACGCCGATGGATGCGAGATTGCCCACCAGCCTGCCGTTGTTCGGCCCCATCTTGGTGTCGCTGCCGGTGTCGATCAAAGCGAGCCCGCCGGCGTGGCGGACGAGGAAGGCTGCGACCCCGATTACGGGGGGCACCGGGCGGAAATGCCGCTCCAGTGTTGCGGCGGCGAGGGCGGCATCGATGCCGGTGACAATGTCCAGCCTGGGTTGGATGAACCCGTCATGGATGGCGGTGACGGTCAGGCCGCCGATGTCGGTCGTGTAGGTTGCGCTGTTCATCTGTGTCGTATCCCGTGTGACCACGCTGAAGTGTTCGCGATCAGCCCTGCGGATTCAAGGGTGCCTTGCCTGGCGGTGCGGCCAGCAGCGCGGTGGACCAGGCGGGCGGCAGGCTGCCCACCAGCCGCGCCGCGGCGGCCATCCACCAGGGGAAGGCGATCCGCCGGCGCCCGGCTTCGACGCCATCGAGGATGATGCGTGCCGCGCTGTCGGGGTCCATCAGGCCGGGCATCGGGAAGCGGTTGTCCGCTGTCATGGCGGTGCGGACATAGCCCGGGCAGACGCTGGTCATCCAGATGCCCTGCGCGCGGGCGTGGTGGCCGGTGGCGATGGTCCAGCGGTCGAGCGCCGCCTTGCTGGCGCAATAGGTGGCAGCACCTGGGCCGGGGACGAAGGCTGCGATCGAGGCCATGACGGCGATGCGGCCGCGGATACCCTGGTCGTCCGGCGGCTGGAGTATCATCCGCCCCATCGCGGGGAGCACGGTGTTCAGTGCGCCGATCAGATTGACGTCGAACAGGGCCCGCACCTGAGCCGCCGATTCGGGTCGGCCATCGTCGCTGCCGCCACCCATGCCCGCATTGGCGACGACAAGGTCGAGAGGCCCCGCGCTTTCGATCCATGCGGCCATTGCGGCGGCATCGCGCACATCGATCACGCGGTCGTCCACGTCCGCGCCCGCCAGTCTGCATCTGGCCGACACGGCGGCTGTTCGAGCGGGGTCGCGGCCGGACAAGTGAAGCCGCGTGCCGGGCGTGGCGCAGGCGAGGGCCAGCGCGGTGCCGATGCCGGAGGATGCACCGGTGATGAGGATGCCGCGTGATGCGGCCGTTTTGCCTTCGTTCATGCTGTTGGTGTAGCGGATCGTGGCCGCGTCTGCTGAAATGTATAAGGACCGAAAACATGCCCATCGCGTCGATGACCGGCTTCGCCCGGAGCGAGGGTGCCACCGACGGCACCGCATGGTCGTGGGAGTTGCGCTCGGTCAACGGGCGCGGGCTGGAATTGCGGTTTCGCCTGCCGGGTGGGCTGGACGGGCTGGAGCCGAAGCTGCGCGAGATGGCCAGCGTGAAGCTGAAGCGCGGCAATGTCACCGCGAACCTGACCCTTCGGCGCGAGGACCGCACGGCGTTGACGGTGGACGGGGCGGCGCTTGAACAGGCGCTGTCGCTGGCCCTGGCTCTCGCGGCGCGCATTCCCGGTGCGCCGCCGCCGCGCGCCGAGGCGCTTCTGGCGTTGCCCGGCGTGATGCGACAGGCGCAACCCTCGGATGCCGAAGCGCAGCAGAAGACGCAGGCGGCGAGTTTGGCGGCGGCGGTGGTCGCGGGGTTCACCGAGGCGCTCGACGCCATGATGGTGGCGCGGCTGGGAGAGGGGGCGAGGCTGGAGGCGATCCTGTCCGGCCAGATCGACGAGGTGGCGGCTTTGTGTGCCCAGGCCACGGCTGAAGCGGTGGATCAGCCAGCTTTGCAGCGGGCACGGATGCTCGAATCGGTACAGGTCCTGCTGGCAGCCACGCCCTCCCTGCCGGAGGAGCGGATCGCGCTGGAAGTGGCCATCCTCGCGTCGCGCTCGGACGTGCGTGAGGAGCTCGATCGTCTGTCGGCGCATCTGGCGGCGGCACATTCCTTGACGGCGGAGGGTTCCAATATCGGCCGTCGGTTCGATTTCCTGGTGCAGGAATTCAATCGCGAGGCGAACACATTGTGCAGCAAATCGGCGTCGGTGGCCTTGACCGCGACGGGCTTGCGGTTGAAAGCCACCATCGAACAGCTTCGCGAACAGGTCCAAAACATTGAGTGACGACGACCCGGCCCCGCGCCCGCTGACCTCTATTGCCCGTCGTGGACTGTGCCTCGTCCTGGCCGCGCCGTCTGGCGCCGGCAAGTCCGCCATCACCCGCGCCTTGTTGGCATTTGATTCCAGCCTGATGCTGTCCATCAGCGTCACCACCCGCTCGCCCCGGCCTTACGAGCAGGAAGGCGTGCACTATCATTTCCGTAGTCAGGACGTGTTCGACGAAATGGTGATGGGCGGCAAGATGCTGGAATGGGCCGGCGTGTTCGGCCGGTCCTACGGCAGCCCGTGTTTGCCGGTGGAGCAGGCGCTGGCCGCGGGCCGCGACGTGGTGTTCGACATCGACTGGCAGGGATATCACCAGGTTCGAAAATCGTTGCCGGGCGATGTGGTGGGGTTATTCATCATGCCGCCCTCGCTGGTGGAACTGGAGCAGCGGCTGCGCCTTCGCGCCAGCGACAGCGAGGCGGAGATCGACCGTCGCATGGCCACCGCCGTATCCGAGATCAGCCATGTGCGGGAGTTCGACTATGTGCTGGTCAATCACGAACTAGATCGCGCCGTGGCCGAGACGCAGGCGGTGCTGACGGCGGCGCGGCTGGCGATGGCGCGGCAAATCGGTCTTGAAGATTTCACGCACGGTTTGCAGGAGCCGCCTCTGGCGGTTTGATACTTAGCGCGGTAGCGTTATCAAATCGGGAGCGGGACGAACAACGGGTGGAATACACCTTTCATTTCATAGATGTGTGGACCAATCGCGAGGAGCTGCTCTGGGGCGCGTGGCTCACTGTTCGGCTGTCGGCGATCTCGATGGTGTTAAGCCTGTTGATCGCCATCTTCGGCGCATTGGCGCGTACGTCCGGGCCGAAATGGCTACGCGGCGTCGTGGCCGCCTACGTCGAGTTTGTGCGCAATACGCCGTTTCTGGTTCAGGTTTTCGTTATTTTCTTCGGCCTTCCGGCCCTCGGATTACGGCTGGAGGCCAATACCGGGGCCTTGATCGCCATGGTGTTGAACGGCAGCGCCTATACGATCGAGATCGTTCGCGCCGGCATCCAGGCGATCGATCACGGCCAGGTCGAGGCAGCATATGCGCTGGGGCTGCACAAGTTGCAGGCGTTTCGCTCCATCGTGCTGCCGCAGGCGCTGCGGGCGGTGTTCACGCCGCTGGGCAGCCAGTTCATCCTGCTGATGCTGAATTCGTCGATCGTATCGGTGATTTCGGCCGAGGAACTGACGGCGGCGGCGCAGGACATCCAGTCCCGAACCTTTCGGAGCTTCGAGGTCTATATCGTCACCATCGCCCTCTATCTGGTGCTGTCGATCAGTTTTTCCGCTGTGTTCGCGGCGCTGAACCGGATCTTCTTTCCGCGGCTTGAAACACGCTGATGCGTAGTCTCAACGTCAACGACTTCATCTTTCTGATTGCGGCCGCGCGCTGGACGATCCTGCTGTCGTTGGCGGCGTTCGTGGGCGGCGGCATCATCGGGGCGTGCATCGCGTTGCTGCGGGTGTCCTCGGTGCGCGCGGCGCGGTATGGCGCGATCGGCTACATCACCTTGTTCCAGGGGACTCCGCTGCTGTTGCAGCTGTTCCTGGTGTTCTTCGGCACCGATATGCTGGGCTTCCCGCTCGGCCCCTGGGTGGCCGCGGCTTTGGGCCTGTCGCTGAATGCTGGCGCCTTTCTCGGCGAGATCTGGCGTGGCTCATTGCATGCGGTGCCCAAGACGCAGCTTGAGGCGGCCGCTGCGCTGGGGCTGCATTATTTCCCGATGATGCGTCGCGTGGTGCTGCCGCAGGCGCTGCGGATCGCGACGGCGCCGACTGTGGGGTTTTTGGTCAATTTGGTGAAATCCACCTCGTTGGCCGCCATCATCGGCTTCGTGGAGCTGACCCGTGCGGCGCAGCTTATTAACAATGCCACCTTCCGCCCGTTCACCATCTTCCTCTCGGTGGCGGTGCTGTATTTCCTGCTGTGCTGGCCGCTGACCATCGCGAGCCGTAGGCTGGAGACGCGGATGGCTGTTGCCTACAAACGATAATTTAATCAAGGGAGAGACACACAATGAAGTTGCTGAAACTGCTGATGGCCGGGCTGCTGGCCGTGGGACTCGCGCGCACCGCACAGGCCCAGACGATCGACGAGATCATCACCCGCGGCACCATCAAGATCGGCGTTCTCATCGACGTGCCGCCGTATGGCACCGTCAACGACAAGCAGGAGCCCGACGGCTACGACGCCGACGTGGCCAAGCTGATGGGCAAGTATCTCGGCGTGAAGGTGGAGTTGGTGCCGGTCACCGGCCCGAACCGCATTCCGTTTCTGGTGACCGGCAAGGTGGACATCCTGGTGGCCACGTTCGGCATCACGCCCGAGCGCGCCAAACAGGTTCTGTTTTCCATCCCGTATTCTGCCATCGAGAACTCAGTGTTTGCCAAGAAGGACAGCGGGATTTCGAAGATCGAAGATCTCAAGGGCAAGCGCGTGGGCGTTCCGCGCGGCGCCGTGCAGGACGTGCTGCTGACGAACGCGCTGGGCACCACCGCGCGAATCCAGCGCTTCGATGATGACGCCAGCACCTATCAGGCGCTGATCAGCGGCCAGGTGGATGCTATCGCCGAGACTGGGTTCACCGGGCGCGAACTGTATGGCAAGTCGCCTGAGCTGGGGATCGAGGAGCGGTTCATCCTGCTGCGTCAGCCGAACGGCATTACGATGCGCAAGGATCAGTTCAACCTGCATCGCTGGATGAACACGTTCGTCTACTACACGAAGAACAACGGCGAACTGGCTGCGATCTGGACCAAGTGGTTCAAGACCGATTTTCCAGTGCTGCCGACGTTCTGAGTGGGGGATGGTGGGCTTTAGCCCAAGGTTTCAGCCCACCATCACCATCACGTATTCGGGCGCGTGATCATGCTGAGGAGTTCCCGCCGCGTGGTCGGGTCTTCTCGAAAAGCGCCGATCATTTTGCTTGTGACCATGGAAACGCCGGATTTATGGACGCCGCGGGTGCTCATGCACTGGTGTTCAGCCTCGATCACCACGGCCACACCGCGCGGTTGCAGAACGTCGTTGATGGTGTTGGCGATCTGCGCCGTCAGCTTCTCCTGGATCTGCAGGCGCTTGCCGTATGCTTCGACCACCCGGGCGAGCTTGCTGATGCCGACGACGCGGCGATCCGGCAGGTAGGCTACGTGGACGCGGCCGATGATCGGCACCATGTGATGCTCGCAATAGCTTTCCAGGCGGATATCGCGCAGTAGAACAATCTCGTCATACCCGTCAGTCTCGTCGAAGGTGCGTTCCAGCAGCGCCACCGGGTCGATGTCGTAGCCCGCGAAGAATTCCTCGTACGACCGCACCACGCGGCTTGGCGTGTCGGTCAGGCCCTCACGCTCAGGATTGTCGCCGGCCCAGCGCAGCAGGGTTCGGACGGCAGCCTCGGCTTCCTCCCGCGTGGGGCGGGTGCTGATGAGAGACGGTTTGGGGTGGGCGATATTCACCGCGTTTTTTCCTCAGGCTGGTCGCGAGACAATGCGCCCGCGCAAAGCAATTACATGGATCTGGTGCGATATCGAATTTCGGCAAGTCGGATCGGCTTCGCTTCAAAAACGAGCCATTCGTCATAGTGGGCGGTATCAGTGAACACGGCCTTCATGAAACGGACTGTCCAGGCTGAACGCTGGAATTGCAACATCGAAGGTCTCGCCGGAGCCGGGACAAATCATGTGATACGTGCCGGACATGAAGCCGGACGGTGTCTCCAGCGGCGTGCCGGAGGTGTATTCGAAGGTCTCGGCCCGTTCCAGCACAGGTTGCTGGCCGATGACGCCTTCACCGCGCACGGTCTGCACGCGGCCCTGGGCGTCGATGATCCGCCAGGTGCGGCTGAGAAGTTGGACCGGCTCGGTGCCCAGGTTCTCGATTCGCACGCGATAAGCCCAGACATAGTGGTTGTCATCCGGCCGAGACTGGTCGGCCAGGTAGAAGCTCCGCACGCTGACCCGCATGGAGTGGGTCGTCTCGGTGTAATTGTCTGACATCAAAGCACTCCTGGTCCGGCATGAAACGCGCCGGGCCGGGCAGTGTAAAGAAATCCGACGTTAATCGGCGGCAAGGCGTGCGCTTTGCGGCAGACTTTCCAACGCCAGCCCGAGATCTTCAATGAGATCAGCAGGATCCTCCAGCCCCACCGACAGCCGGATGGCGCCGTCGTTGATTCCCAGGCGCGCGCGTTCCTTGGCGCCGATGCGCATGTGGGTGGTGGTGGCAGGGTGGGTTGCCAATGATTTCGAATCACCGAGGTTGTTGGACACCGCGATGACCCGCAAGGCGTTCATCATAGCGAAGGCGGCCTGCTTGCCGCCGGCCAGTTCGAACGAAACCAAGGTGCCGCCGCCGGACATCTGGCGCTGGGCCAGTGCATATTGCGGGTGGTCGGCGCGGCCTGGGTACAGCACGCGGCCGATCTCGGGGCGCGAGGCCAGGAAGTCGGCCACCGCGGCAGCGCTGGCGCAGGCGGCGTTGACGCGCAGTGTGAGCGTCTCCATTCCCTTCAGCAGCAGCCAGGCGTTGAACGGCGACAGGGAGGGTCCCGTGTTGCGGATGAACGGCTGCAACACTTCGTTTATCCATTTCTTGCGGCCCAGCACGGCGCCGCCGAGCACGCGGCCCTGGCCGTCGATATGCTTGGTGCAGGAATACACCACGATATCGGCACCCAATTCGAAAGGCTTCTGCAGCAGCGGCGTGGCGAACACGTTGTCCACCACAACGAGGGCACCGGCCTTGTGGGCGAGGTCGCACACGGCCTTGATGTCCACCAGCTCCAGCATCGGGTTGGACGGGCTTTCGAGCAGTACCATCGCGGCAGGCGTCGACAGGGCCTTGTCCCAGGCATCCAGATCGGCGCCGTCGACGAATTCGGTTGTGATGCCGTAGCGCGGCAGCAGGGTCGAGATGATCCAGTGGCAGGAGCCGAACAACGCGCGGGCGGCCACCACGCGGTCGCCGGTGCGCAGATGACTCAACATGGAGGCATGCACGGCGGCCATGCCGGTGGCGGTGCACAGGCAGGCCTCGGCGCCTTCGAGGAGCGCCAGACGCTTTTCGAGCATGACGACGGTAGGATTGCCGAAGCGGGAATACTGGTAGTGGCTGATCTCACCCTTGAAGGTGGCCTCGGCCTGCTCGGCGCTGTCGTAGACGAAGCCGGAGGTGAGGAACAACGCCTCGCTGGTTTCGCCATAGCCAGTGCGTTCGGTGCCGCCGTGCACGAGCAGCGTGGCCTGGCGCAGCTTGCGGGACGGGTGGTCGGAAGCATCGTTCGGCATCGCATGGCCCCATATCTAAGGGCCGGCCGTTTGAGCAGCGTCCTGCGCCGGGCCAATTCCCGATGTGTCGTAACGCTGGCCTTTTTAGCGCGCTTGTTTCACCTCGCCGCAATCCGGCCGGACAAATCACGAGGGGCGCTGACGGCACCGGTAATGACGTTAGGTGTGGCGCATTGCGCCGTCAAC
>JAYTHH010000515.1:0-2410 GCA_043732745.1 Rhodospirillales bacterium | reverse complement strand
ATGGTCCATTGTTCGTACGATATGCTGATTTTTTCAAGGCCCTCTGGTGGTGGCTGGCTTCTTGCGGCTGCGGTAGCCGGCGCGGACGCGGCGCATTTCGGCGTCGTCGAGATTGCGCTCCATTGCCGCAGCCGCCGCGTCCGAATCACCGGCGGCAATGGCGTCCAGAATGGCGTGGTGCAGCGGTAGCGAGACCTTACGATTGGCGTGCGGGTCGCGGTTGGTGACGCGCAGCGAAATGACCAGCGCCGACCGGATGGCGTGTGCCACTGGTAGCAGGAAATCGTTATGCGCCGCGTTGAGGCAGGTAATGTGGAAATTGAGATCGGCGGTCGTGTATTCCTCGGCAGACCCAGCCTTTTGCATCGCGGCAAAGGTGTCGGCCAAGGCCGCGAGATCGCCTTCGGTGGCGCGCAGGGCGGCAAGCCTGGCAGCGGCGGGTTCGATGATGCGGCGCATCTCCATCAACTGGTCCAACAGCCGTACCATCTCGCCGCTGGGCGCGATGACATCCTCGTCGGCGCGCCAGCCGAGGATCGCGGGGTCGAGCTGGCTCCACGCCGAGGGTGGCCGAATCACGGTGCCGCGCTTCTGCCGTGAATCGAGCATTCCCTTGGCCTGCAGCACGGCCAGCGCTTCACGCAGCACGGTGCGGCTGACGGCGTAATGCGCCAGCAGCGCGTCTTCGGCCGGCAGCAGCGTGCCGGGCGCCATGCGGCCGGAAATGATCTCACGGCCGAGGCCGTCGACCAGCTGGTCTTTGAGGTTCCGCCGCAGGGGGCGGGAGGTGTGGTCGTTCATGAAAGACATATTGTATGAGTTATAATGCTTTTGTTTTCGGCTCAATCCGAAAGCCGGGGGCTTGCCGAGGCCAAATTATTCGTCATAAAGTCATACATAATAAGCCGCCCATGGATGCTGCGGTAGCACCGGCAGGACGGCGACATGGGGGGATGAAGCATGTCCATCATCGTGCGACGCCGCGGCCTGATACGGTCGGCGGCCGGCTTTGCCGCAGCGGGGCTTGCAGCGCCCGGCTTGATCGGGCGGGCCCAGGCGGCGACGCTGAAGCTAAAACTGTCCTCGTCGCAGGCCAACGATCCGAAATTTGCCAATGGTCGTGTGTATTACGACAACCTTGTAAAGCATATCCTGGCGAACAACTTGGCCGGACAGGTCGAGATGGTGTTCTTTCCGGACAATCAGCTTGGCCAGGAGATCGACGTCATCAACTCGGTCAAGCTGGGCGTGATTGACATGATGGTGTCGGGGTCTTCGATCTCGGCCAATATCGTGCCGTTGGTGGGCACGTTCGACCTTGGCTATCTGTTCACCTCGTTCCCGCAGCAGACGGCGGCGTTCGACGCCGGTGCCGCGGTGCCGATCGAGCAGGCCCTGCTGAAGGGCGCCGGCATCCGCATCATCGCGTGGGCCTATAATTTCGGCGCGCGCTCGGTGCTGGCGCGCAAGGCGGTGAACACGCCAGAGGACTTGGCCGGTCTCAAGATCCGCACGCTGCCGAACCCTGTGATCACCGAATGTCTGCGCTTGATGGGGGCTGCCGCCACGCCGTTGGCTTTCGGCGAGATCTACACCGCGCTGCAGGCCGGTGTGCTCGATGGACTCGAGCATGATCCGCCGACGATTGTTGCTTCGAAGTTCTATGAAACTGCGAAATTTTATTCTTTGACGCAGCACAACTTTTCACCGCTGGCGATCTACTTCTCCGACGCCACGTTCAACCGGATGCCGGCGGCGTTGCGTGAGGGCTTCCTTGATGCCGCGCGTAAAGCGGCGATCGATACCCGCACGCATGGGCTGGCCGTGGAGAAGGAGGCGCTCGCGCAGCTGAAATCGTCTGGCGTGACGGTAATTGATTGCGACCGCGAGGCGTTTCGCAAGCGGGTGCTACCGCAGACTGACGCCTTCATCAAGGCGCGGCCGGAGGCGAAGCTGATCGTGGATCTGATCCGCGCGGCGAAGGCCTGATACATGGGCGAAGCACTCACATGAGCGAAGCACTGGCGGGACGGCCCCTGGTCTGGGGCTGGGCCCGTCGCGTGCTGCTGCCGGTGACCGACGCGACGGCGGCGTTGCTGCTCGCGGCCGATCTTGTGGTGGTCATCGGCTCGGTGCTGGCACGGTCGTTGTTTGGCGCGCCCGTGGAATGGGCGGATGACGTCGCACGTGGGCTGATGGTGGCGTCGAGTTTTTTCGGTGCTGCATCGGCGTTGGCGCGTGGTGAAAACCCCGGTGTCGAGTTCTTCCGCGACCGGCTGCCGCTGAAGTGGCAGGGACTGGCAGAGGATGTCGGCGCCGCATTGGTCACGGTGATCGCGGGCTATGTTGCCTGGCATGCGATCCGGATGGGGATGCTGACCACCGGGCAGACCACCGGCTCGGGTCTGCC
>JAYTHH010000514.1:0-2413 GCA_043732745.1 Rhodospirillales bacterium | reverse complement strand
CCGAAGGCGTCTCGCGCCAGGAAATGGCCGGTCAGCCGCAATCCCTGGGCATATTGCGTCATGTCGCCTTCCCGGTCGGCGCGCAGGAAATCCGGCAGTGCCAGCAGCCGGTCGCGCCACACGCCGGCGGCGTTGCGCGAGATGGCGCGGCCGGTGCGCGGACTGACACCGATCAGGCCGGTGGTTTCGCCCGTCACCGCACAAAACGAGAAATCGAGGCCGTAGCCGAGCGCCGTCAGCAGCGACAACTCCCAGCGGACGAGATCGGCCAGCATGTCCGGCCCCACCGGCAGCCGCGCCAGCAGATGCAGCAGGCCATCGAACACGACGGGCTGCGGCTCGCGCTCGACCAGCGCACCTTCGGCCACCGCGCAGGCCGAGGTCAGCATGGCCAGGAGCAGCCGGTCGTCCATCACGGTGCTGGCGGTGGGATGCACCATCTCGGCCGAGAAGCTGCCGAGCTGGTCCGACAGCCGGCTCACCCAGCGCAACTGCACCAGGTTGCCCTTCTGCCAAAGCGCCGTGCGGCTCCGAGATTGCGCGCCGCGGGCGAGCCCGCGATGGGCCCCGTGCGCTTCGGTCATCACTGTGGCCACCGAGTCGGCCTCGCCGAGCGGGCGGACATCCAGGATGATGCCGGGCGCCTCCCACTCCATTAATGGAGCGGCGGCAAAGGCCGCGGCCGACGCTGCTCATCGAGCGAGACGAACACAAAAACTGCCTGCGTCACCTTAATGCTGTCCTGGCTCAGCCGAGGCCGGCGCCACGCCTCGACGGAAATGCGCATGGAGGTGCGGCCGGTGGAAAGCAGCTTGGCATACATCGTCACCTCGTCACCCACTGAAACGGGGCTGAGGAAGCTCATGCCATCCACCGCCACGGTGGCAACACGGCCATCGGCGCGCCGATGCGCAAGCGTGCTGGCGCCCAGGTCCATATGCGACATCAGCCAGCCGCCGAAGATGTCGCCGTTGGGATTGGTGTCGGCTGGCATGGCGATGGTGCGGATCACCACCTCGCCGTGCGGGCCACCTTGCGGGCCGTCGAGGGGATCGGTTTCGGTCATTCGAATTCCGTGGGCATTGCGGGATTGGCGTGATGGGCGAACATGCGGTGCAGCTGCGCCAGGGTGATGCGGCCAGTGGACAGATCGTCGGGCAATTCGTGTTCGGCGAAGAAGGTGATCTCGCTGGTCTCCAGGCTGGGCTTGGCGGTGCCGCCCACGATGTCGCACAGGAAGAACATCTTGAGCGCGGAGAATGGGGCAGGGTCGTGGCCCTGGCGGGTGCGATCCCAGGCCGCGGCCAACTTGATCACGCGAACGCTGAAGCCCGACTCCTCCACCATCTCCCTCGCGCAATTCTCCGCGGCTGTCATGTTCACGTCGGCCCAGCCGCCCGGCAAGGTCCAGCGATTGTGGTCCGCGACCTCGCGCACCATCAGAATGCGCCCGTCCCGGAAGGCGGCGCCGCGGACGTCGATCTTGGGCGTGGCGTAGCCGGACTGCGCGGTGAACAGCGCCTCGATCCTGACTGCATCAGTGCTGGAACGTGCGGCCATCATTTGGGCGGCCAGATGGCGCAGTTGCTCATAGCGATCGCGGTCAAAGGGATCGGTGGTGAAGGTCAGGCCGGATTGCGCGATCCCCTGGATTTCGCGCGCCCAGATCAGCCAATCCGGCTCGCCCATAGCGCTTTCCCTATCTCGGATCTTCGAGGCCGATGGCGCGCAGCCGGGCACCCTCCTCGTCCCACCCTGCCCGCTCCTTCACATTGAGGAACAGGTGGACCTTGCGCTCCAGCAACTGCGCCAGTCCGGTGCGGGCGCGAGCACCGATTTCGCGAATGCGCATGCCGCCGGCGCCGATCAGGATGGATTTGTGGTTGGCCCGGGCGACATACACGGTCGCCTCGATGCGCACGGAGCCATCGGGCTTTTCCTGCCAGCTCTCGGTTTCCACCGTGGTGCCGTAAGGGACTTCTTCATGGGTTTGCAGGAATATCTGCTCGCGGACCATCTCGGCCGCCAGCAACCGGTCTGGAAGGTCGGTCAGGTCGTCCTCGGGGAACAGGAAGGGGCTTTCCGGCATGCCCGCCGCCAACGCGTCCATCAGGGCGATCACGCCGTCGCCATTGGCGGCACTCACCATGAAGGTCTCTTCGAAGGTGGCAAGCTTGTTCAGCGTCGCGATCAGCGGCAGCAGGCGCGGCGCCGGCACCAGGTCGGTCTTGTTCAGCACCAGCCAGGCACGACCACCGCGCTTGCCCACGTTGGCGGCGATCTCACACACATGCCCGGTGGCGCCGGATTTGGCGTCCACCAGCAAGACAACCAGATCGGCATCCTCGGCCCCGGCCCAGGCGGCGTTGACCATCGCGCGGTCCAGCTTGCGCTTGGGCTTGAAGATGCCGGG
>JAYTHH010000513.1:0-2418 GCA_043732745.1 Rhodospirillales bacterium | reverse complement strand
ATGCCGCGCTGGTTGGGCACCAGCCAGATCTGGAAGATCCGGGTGGCGCCCGGTTCCAGATTGTATTCGGCATGCGTGATGCCGGTGCCGGCATGCATCACCTGCACGTCGCCAGCCTCGATGCGGCCCTCGTTGCCGAGATTGTCGCGATGGGTGATGGCGCCTTCGCGGACATAGGTGATGATTTCCATCTCCCGGTGCGGATACGGGTCGAATCCTTTGCCGGGTTGGATCTCGTCGTCGTTCCACACGCGCAGGGCGCCCAGGCCCATCCGCTCGGCATTGTGGTGTTGGCCGAAGCTGAAATGGTGCCGCGCGTTCAGCCAGTCGTTGCGGAAGCGGCCAAGATTTTCAAATTTCTTCACCTGAATCATCGAAAGCTCCTGTTTGGCGATAACAAATTCGTTCGATATCGAATTATAAAGGGGCGAGCTGGTCCTTGCCGCATGGATTGGCAAGACATGCGGCTTTCGTGCCCGGCGCGGCAGCCATGCCAAGCGTGCGCAACAAATCGCCCAGGGCCAGCAGTTGCGCCGAACCGAGCCCAGCCATAGCAGCGGCGATATCCTGGGCGTGGCGCGGAAACAGCTCCTGGATCAGATCGCGGCCGCATTCGGTAAGGTCCACCCGCACCTGCCTCCTGTCGTCCGGCGAGCGGCGCCTTACCACCAGTCCGCGGCGGGCGAGCTTGTCGATCACGTCGGTTATGTTTGCTGCACTCGTCAGCACCCGGCGGCCGAGATCGCGATGGGTCTGCGAGCCTTTGTGCAGGATGGCTTCCAGCACGCCGAACTGCGTGGCGGTCAGGCCATGCGCGACAAGCCGGGGTTCCACCCGCGCGAGCACCGCCCTGGTGGCCCGCAGCAACTTCACATACGCGCCAACTGCTGCATCAACGTCTGGCGCGGACACGCTGAAAAGGGCTGCTACCGGCACATCATCACAGGAATGGTCGCGTGCTCCAGCACGTGCCGAGTCACGCCGCCCAGGATGAGCTGGCGCAGGCGCGAGTGCGAATAGGCGCCCATCGCAAGCAGGTCGGCGCCGAAGTCCTTCGCCGCCGCCAGCAGACCGGCGCCAACGTCGCGGTCGAGCGGGCGGAAATCGGCGATATCGGCCGTGATGCCGTGCAGCGACAGATAGTCGGCGAGATCGGCGCCCTGTGGTCCGCGACGGTGATAATCGCCCGACGTGAGAATGCGCACGGCGGTGGCGCCCTGCATCCACGGCAGCACCGCCAGCACGGCGGCGGCCGACTCGGCGGTGCCGTTCCAGGCGACGGCGATGCGCGTGCCGATTGTTTCCGGCGGGTTGTGCGGCGCGATCAACACGGGACGACCGCTGTCGAACAGCACGGCATGCAGCGCGTCCGACGACGACACATCCTCGCCGGCCTCGGGGTGCGGCACCACGGTGAGGTCGGCCAGCCGCGCCAGTTGCGCCACCAGGTCCTCCTCACGGCCGGTGATGGTGGCGAAGCTGGCGGTGGCCGTCTCGGCGCCGCGCTTGGCGTCGGTCACGATCACGCCCTGGGCCGCCACGAATCGCTCGAACATCGCGCGCACGGCGTGGGCGCGGTCGGTGCTTTCCTTCTCGGTGGCCGACATCATCTCCTCGATCATGGCACCCGACAGGCCCTCGCCGGCCAGCGGCGCCACGTCGCGGCTGTCGACGCGGACATGCAGGGCGGTCACATGGGCGTTCCAGATGCGGGCGGAGATGAGCGCGGTGGCAAGCGCCGCCTCGCCGGCGGCGGTGCCGGTGAGAGGCAGCAGCAATTTCCGAATGGCCATGGCGAGAGTCCTTTCAGCGAACTTTCTTCCGTTCTATCACGAACCGGTCACCCGCGTGACATGCTCCCTGAGGACCGCCAAGGCATCCAGTGACGTGGCATCCAGCCCGAGCCAGTTGCCCGCGCCAGGATTGGCTGCGGCAGCCCGGCGCAGAACGGCCAGATCGGCGTCCGAGGCATCGCCGGTGCGGGCGGCGATGCGGGCTTCGAGCACGGCAAGCGGCGCCTGCAGCCATGCGCCGAGGCAGGGTGTGTCGCCGGCCGCCACGTGCAGGGCGGCCCGGTCTCGCGAGTCCATGAAGGTCATATCGGCGATCACGGCGTGGCCGGCCTGGGCCGCCTGGGCCACGCCAGCGAATAATTCCGCCTTCACCGCGTGGCTGACATCCTCGGTGTAGGCGCTTTTTGGCAGGTGTTGCTCGGGTGCCACACCGGCTTGGCGCTTGCGGATTTCGTCGCTGCGCAGGATGAGCGCGCCCGGCGTGCGGCCAAGGCCGGGGGCGAGCGCGCGGGCGAGCGTGGATTTGCCGGTGCCGGGCAGGCCGCCGATGCCGACCACCACGCTGGGACAGGGCTTCAGCGCCGCCTCGGCGTAATCCAGATAGCAGTGCCAGTCGCCGCCGCCA
>JAYTHH010000512.1:0-8209 GCA_043732745.1 Rhodospirillales bacterium | reverse complement strand
GATAGCCGCGCTGTGTGAACCAGCGCACCGGCTCGCTGTCGCAACCTGCCGGCTGCATGCTGGGGCGAAGCTCCGGCCGTGGCGGCGATCCGTGATTGAGAACGACAACGTTCCAGGGTCCGCCGCGCCGGGGCGTGCACACCCGGCCGGCGAGAATGTCGGGTGTATCGGGCATCGGAATGGAGATCAGTTCGCCGTCGGCCGAAGGCTCCGGGGCAGCGCCCAGCATGAAAAACGCCCCAAGGACAGCCAGCCCCGCGCGCAGGCCTGTGTTCAGGCCCTTGCGCAGGTCCGTGCGCGGTCTGAGCATCAGCCCTTCTCGCGCATCAGTCGCGATTTATCGCGCTGCCAGTCCCGCGCCGCGATGGCGTGGCGCTTGTCAGCCTTATTGCGCCCCTGGCCGAGACCAAGCTGTACCTTGGCCAAGCCCTTGTCGTTGAAATGAATTTCCAGCGGTATGAGGGAAAAGCCGTCCTTGGCGATCGCCCCCAGCAGTTGGTCGCATTGCCGCCGCTTGAGCAGTAGCTTCCGCGGCGCACGCGGCTCGAACCGCGACAGCACGCCGCCCTGGTATTCGGGGATGTAGCAATTGAACAGATACATCTCCCCGTCCCGCTCGCCGGCCCAGGCCTCGGTCAAGGTGGCGCGCCCGTGGCGGAGGGATTTCACCTCCGGCCCCTTCAGCACAATGCCGGCCTCGACGGTTTCCTTGATCGTGTAGTCGAACCGCGCCTTTCGATTTTGCGCGGCGATGCCGTGGCTTATCAGGCCGGACTTGCGCTTGGTAACGGGGGCCATCAGGCGTTCAGTTCAACAGGCCGGTCGACACCATCGCCGCACGGACGCGGGTGCGGGTGCTCTCGGCCACCGGCGCCAGCGGCAGGCGGCAGTGATCGGCGCCGAAGCCGAGCAGCGAGGCGGCGTATTTCACCGGGCCGGGGTTGCTTTCGCAGAACATCGCATCGTGCAGCGCCACCAGTCGGGCCTGGATGTGCATCGCCTCGGCGACATGGCCGGTCTGCCAGGCGGCGTGCATCTGGCTACACAGCCGCGGCGCCACGTTGGCGGTGACTGAAATACAGCCGTGACCGCCAGCCGCGAGATATGGGAGTGCCGTGTGGTCCTCGCCGGACAATTGAATAAAATCCGGGCCGCAGGCGATGGTCGTGTGAAGCGGCCGGGTTAGGCTGGCGGTGGCATCCTTGACGCCCACGATGTTCTTCAACTTCGACAGCCGGCTCATCGTCTCCACGCTCATGTCGACCACGCTGCGCGGGGGGATGTTGTAGATGATGATCGGCAGATCGACGGCGTCGATGATGGCCTTATAGTGCAGATATAGGCCCTCCTGCGTCGGCTTGTTGTAGTAGGGCGTTACCACCAACGCCGCGTCCGCACCGGCCGCCTTGGCATGGCGCGTGAGGTCGATCGCCTCGGAAGTGGAATTCGAGCCGGCGCCGGCGATCACCGGCACGCGACCGGCGGAAACCTTCACCGCGATCTCAACCACTTTCTTGTGCTCGTCATGGCTCAAGGTGGGCGATTCGCCCGTGGTGCCAACTGGCACGATTCCCTTGGTGCCTTCGCGGATCTGCCATTCGACAAACCTGGAAAACGCGTCTTCGTCCAATGCGCCGGAGGCGGTCATGGGCGTGATGAGGGCGACCAGCGAGCCCTTGAACATGGACGAAACTCCGAGCCAGCGGTTTTCATGCGGAAATCAAAGCTAGGCGCGCGGCCGGTGCGCTGCAAGGCCGTCGTGAAACCGGAAATTCACCATCGATTTTATGGCCCAAACTATTAGAACGTTGGTCATGCTAATAATTCTCCGACTGATCCCGGCCTTGTGCGCCATGCAGGCATCGATCGCGTTGGCCCAGATCCAGGGCCCTGACGTGATCGGCCTGGTGCGCGCCGATCGTTGGGCAGAGGCGCAGGCCGCCGCCAGCCAGTATCTGGACCCGGTGGTGCCGAAGCTCGTCACCTATTATCGACTGATGGCGCCTGGGGCTGCATCCAACGACGAGATCGCACAGTTCCAGGCCACAAGCCCGGACTGGCCGCTGCAGGCCTCACTCACCCGCAGGCGGGAGGAGGCGCTGGCCGGCATGGCCGATGACGTCGCGGTGACGTTGGCCTGCGATCGGGCGCGCCCTGCCTTGGCCTCTGCCTTGCTGCGTTGCGCCGAAGCCTATCAGCGCGGCGCCCGGCCGGCGCATGCGACGAGCGCCGCCACCGCAGCCTGGATCGGCGGCGACGCGACCATCGAGATCCGCATGCTGTCCTGGGCGCCGATGCTGTCGCGCGAGGCGCAGTTCGCCCGCTTCGACCGGTTGGCTGCGAGCGATCCCGTGGCGGCACGGCGTCAGGTCACGCGGCTCGATCTTGTCGACCGTCCGCGCGCCGAGGCGCGTCTGGCGTTGAAGGCCGATGCGCCGAATGCCGAGCCGTTGCTGCTGGCACTGCCGGCCGAGCAGCGGCGCGATCCCGGCCTGGTGCTGGAACAATTGCGCTTCCTGCGCCGCGCCAACCGCGACGACGAGGCGGTGCGGGCCTGGCTCGATCTGGGAGCGGCCGCCGAACGCGATGCTCCGGCGGAACGCCGCGCCGCGTTCTGGGACGAACGTAACCTGATGGCACGGCGTCGCCTGCGCCAGGGCGACAACGAAGGCGCCTATCGGATCGCCGCGGGGCACGCACAAACCGGCTCCGAACAGGTGGCCGATGCCGAGTTCCTGGCCGGCTTCATCGCCCTTCGCAGGCTTGCCAACCCAGCGCAGGCAAGTGTGCATTTCCAGCGCTTGGCGGCGCAGTCCAAGGCCGCGATCACCCAGGGCCGCGCGCATTACTGGCTCGGCCGCGCCGGCGGCGGGGCGGCCGAATATCGGCTGTCCGCGGCCTGGCCGAACACGTTCTACGGCCAGCTCTCGCTGCTGGCGCTCAGCGAAGACCCGGCGGCACGTATCCGCGCCCAGCGCGATCCGGCTGCCACGCCGGGTGACGCGTTGGATCTGGCCGGGCGCGAGGTGGCGCGCGCCGCCGCCTATCTGGTGGCCTGGGGCGAACCGCGCCGGGCGCAGGCCTTCCTGTTCCGTCTCGACGACATCTCCCCCGATCCTACCAGCCGGGCGCTGGTGGCGCGGCTGGCGCAGGGCTTCGGCACACCCGAGACCGCTGTGGCGCTGGCGCGGCGTGCCGGTCGTGACGGCCTGATCCAACTCGACACCGGATGGCCGCAGGCCGCCGCCATTCCTGGCAATGCAGGGTTGGAGCCGGCCTTGGCGCTGGCGATCATCCGCCAGGAGAGCAGCTTCGACAGCACCACGACCAGCCCCGTGGGCGCGCGCGGGCTGATGCAGCTCATGCCGGCCACCGCTGCCAACGTGGCGCGCCAGTTGGGAACCCAGGCGCCGGTGATGTCGCTCACGGCCGATCCAGCGCTGAACATCCGGCTCGGCACCACTTATTTCCGCGGCCTCATGGACCAGTTCGGCGGCGTCGTGCCCTATGCCGTGGCAGGCTACAACGCCGGCCCTGGGCGGGTGGCGGAGTGGTCGTCCGTCAATGGCGACCCGCGCACCGGCAGTGCCGACATGATCGACTGGATCGAGCTGATCCCGTTCGGCGAAACCCGCAACTATGTGCAGCGGGTGATCGAGAACGAGGTGATTTACGCCGCCCGCGCCAACACGCGGGCGCCACATCCGCTGGCGGATTTCCTGCGGCGCGCCAGCTGACATGCAGTTCGTGTCGCGGATGATCGCCAGCGGCTTCGGGTCCGGCTTCGTGCCGGTCGCACCTGGGACCGTGGGGTCTCTGGCGGCGCTCGGCCTGGGCGCGCTGATGCTGGTCGGGCCAGGATGGGTCCTGCCGTTTGCGATCGTGCTGGCAACCTTGGCCGGGCTGTGGGCGATCGGCCCCGCCGGTGGCGGCGACGATCCCGGCTGGGTGACGATCGACGAATTCGCCGGGCAGTGGGTTGCGCTGCTGCCGTTGGCCAGCCCCTCCCCGCTCGGCCTGGCGGCGGCCTTCGTGCTGTTCCGCCTGTTCGACATCACCAAGCCCGGCCCGGTCGGCTGGGCCGACCGCCAGCATGGCGCCGCCGGGGTGATGGCCGACGATCTGATCGCCGGCGGAATCGCGGCTGCCGTCATCTGGGGGGTTCAGCGGGGCTGGCCAAGCCTTCTCTCATCCGGACTTATCTAGCACGTAATGGATATCGCAAGACCGCTTCTCTCCGTCGCCGACCGGAAATCCGCCGGCCATGCGCGCCGGGCGCTGATGCCGCGCGGCGTGCATGCCGAATGGGTGCCGCCGCCGCATCGCGCCGATCCGGTGGCCATGATCCGCGCCGCCGAGGCCGGCCGGATCGAGGCGCTGCTGCCGCTGCGCCATGCCAGGATGGCCACCGACGCCTTCGCCTTCCTGCGCGGCGCGGCTGCCATCATGGCGGCTGATTTCGGCGCCGCGGGGGATAGTGGGCTGCGCACGCAACTATCCGGCGACGCCCATCTGGCAAATTTCGGCGCCCGCGCCGGCCAGCTCGGCGACGCGCTGTTTGACGTCGTGGATTTCGACGAGACGCTGCCGGGGCCGTTCGAATGGGATGTGAAGCGCCTCGCCGCCAGTCTGGTTGTGGCAGGCCAGGTTCAGGGCATGCAAGACAAGGCCTGCCGCGCGGTGGCGCGCCGGATGGTGCACGCCTATCGCTGCGAGATGATGGAACTGGCGGTGGTGCCGCCGATCGAGGCGTGGCAATCGCGCATCATACTCGAATCTGCGATCGAGGAGATCGGCGACCGCAACGTGCGCAAGCAGGAACGCCAGCGCCTGCACGACATCCTGGAGGACGGCAGAGGCGGCTTTCGCAGGCTGATTGCCGGCAACGGCACCCTGCGCCTGCGTGAGCGGCCGCCGTCGCTGTTTCGGCTGGGGCCGCAGGAGCAGACCGCCCATCAGGCCTTCGAAGCCTACGAGCGGGGGCTTGCTGAAGAGCGCCGCATGCTGATGCAGCGCTACCGGCTTGTTGACGTGGCGTTCAAGGCGGTCGGCGTGGGCTCGGTGGGCCTGTTCTGCGCGATCGGCTTGTACGGCACCGCCGATGGCGATAGCCTGCTGCTGCAACTGAAGGCGGTGTCGAAATCGGTGCTGGCGAATTTTGCCGGGCCTGGTGCCTATCCGCATGACGGCCAGCGCGTCGTCACCGGTCAGCGTCTGCTGCAAGCCGAGCCCGACCTGTTCCTGGGATGGACGCAATCCGGCGGTCAGGATTTCTATGTGCGGCAACTGAAGGACCCCCGCCTGGCCGCGGTCGGCAGCAAGATCGAGGTGAAGTCCCTGCCCTTCTATGCAAGGCTCTGCGGCCGCACGCTCGGCCGCGCGCATGCCCGTGCTGGCGATGCAGCTGTCATCTCAGGCTATCTCGGCGAAGGCTCTGGCTTCGATGACGCGGTGGCGGCCTGGGCGCTCGCGTATGCCGAACAGAACCGGCGCGATTTCAGTCGTTTCCGCCAAGCCATCGCCGATGGCGAGATTGCAGCAGAAAGAGAGACATCAGCATGATCAACGATGCAGTTCTGACGCAGGCCGAAGACTTGCTGTCCCAGCTCCGGGCCCGCAGGTGGAAAATTTGCACCGCCGAGAGTTGCACCGGCGGGTTGATCGCGGCCAGTCTCACCGCCATCGCGGGCTCGTCCGATGCGGTGGATCGCGGCTTCATCACCTATTCCAACGCCGCCAAGACGGCGATGCTGGGCGTGGATCCCGAGTTGATTACGGCGGTAGGTGCCGTCAGTGAGGCGGTGGCGCGCGCCATGGCGGAAGGGGCGCTGGCCCGGTCGGATGCCGATATCGCTGTGTCCGTCACCGGCGTGGCCGGTCCGGGCGGCGGATCGGCGGACAAGCCAGTGGGACTGGTCTGGTTTGGGCTGGCGACGAAATCCGGCGTGCGGTCCGAGCGGATGGTGTTTCCCGGAGATCGCACCGCGGTTCGGGCTGCCACGGTGGTCCACGCGCTGGAGATGCTCGCCACCGCCGTCGGATCCGTCAGTGTGCCTCAGGAGGTGCCGCCGGCTTCGGCTTCTTCAGCAGGAACGTCAACGGAATCGCCAGCAGAAAGCTGAGCGACATGAGCAAGAAAACGTCGTTGTAGGTCAGCGTCAGAGCCTCGCGCCGGACCATGCCAGCGATACGTTTCAACGCGGCCAGATGCGCGGCACTGCCCATGCCCGGCTGCAGCGCCATCGTCATGTTGTTCAGCGTAGTGGTGGCGGCACTGCGCGACCACGTCACCTGCTCCTGCAGATGCACCGTGTGCATCGCCTCACGCGCCGTCGCCACGGTGTTGATCATGGCGAGGCCAATGGCGCCGCCAAGATTGCGCATCAGGTTGTAAAGTCCAGCGGCGTTTTTAAGCTGCGACGGCGGCAGGGTGCCGAGCGCCAGTTGGTTGACCGGCAGCATGACGAACATCAGCGCCGCACCGCGCAAGGCCTGCGGCGGCAGCAGATCCCAGAATGCGCTCTGGTTGCTGAGATGGCCCAGCCAGGCCACGGAGACGCCGAACGCCGCCAGCCCGCCCGCCAGCATCAGCCGCATATCCATCCGTCGCGACAGCTTGCCGCTGATGGGTGCTGCCAAGAACATCGTGAGACCCGTGACAAACATGGTCTCGCCGATCTGAAGGCTGTCATAGCCGCGCACCCGGCCCAGAAACAGCGGGATGACATAAACCGAGCCGTATAGGCCGATACCAAGGATGAAGCTGAACAGGCAGCCGAACGCGAAATTCGCGTTGGAGAACGCTTTCAGATCCACCAGCGGATCCGGCCGCGTCAGCATACGCCAGAAGAACAGCACACCGGCCACGGTGGCCACCACGGCTAGGTTGCGCACCAGCTCGTCGCTGAACCAGTCCTGCCGGTTCCCTTCCTCCAGCACGTATTCGAGGCAGCCGAGAAACGCAGCCATCAGCAGCAGGCCGAACGCGTCGAAGCTGCGCCGCAGCGCCGGGTTGGCCTTGTCGATGTCCAGGAAATTCCAGACGTTGAAAGCGACCACGGCACCGACGGGCACGTTGATCAGGAACAGCCAGTGCCAGCTCAACTGCTCCGTCAGCCAGCCGCCAAGGGTTGGGCCGATGGTCGGCGCCATGGTCGCGGTGAGGCCAATGAGCACCGAGATCTGTGCCCGTTTGGCACCGGGAAACAGCAGGAAAGACGTTGCGAACACCGTGGGGATCATGGCGCCGCCAATGAAGCCCTGCAGCGCGCGGAAGATCACCATCACCTGGAGGTTGGTGGCCAGCGCGCAGGCGAACGAGAATACCGTGAATCCCACGGCGCTGATGGTGAACAGCACCCGCGTGGACAAAAGCCGAGACAGCCAGCCAGAGAGCGGGATCATCACGATCTCGGCGATCAGGTAACTGGTCTGGACGCGGGAGACCTCGTCCGAACTGGCGGACAACCCGGCCTGGATCTCCGCGATCGAGGCGCTGACGATCTGGATGTCCAGAATGGCCATGAACATGCCCACCACCATGGACATGAAGCCCAGCCATTGGCGCCAGCTCAGCTTCGTCTCGGGAACGGCAACGCCGGACATGCGGCTCAGCGCAGCCCAAGCGTGGCCAGGGCAGCGCCGATGATGCCCAGGCGAGGATGCTCGCCGGCACGAGTATCAACTTCGGCCGTCACCGAGAGGCCGGCGCGCAGCCATCCCGCCTTCGCGGCCTCGGCGGGATTCATAATGAGCTTCACGGGCACGCGCTGCACCACCTTGGTGAAGTTGCCGGTCGCATTCTCTGGCGGCAGCAGCGAAAACAGCGCCCCGGTGGCGGGCGCCAAGCTGGCCACACGGCCATGGACGGCCGATTGCGTATCAATATCGGGTATCAGCAGCACCGACTGCCCCGGCCGCATGCGGGTGAGCTGGGTTTCCTTGAAATTCGCCACCACATAAAGACTCTGGGCGGGCGGGGTCAGCGAGAGCAACTGCTGTCCTGCGGCGACATGGGCGCCGACGCGCACCGCGCGGTTGCCGACGACCCCGTCGAACGGCGCCGATACCACAGTGTAGGACAGATTGTTCTCGGCGATGCGCACCTGAGCCTGGGCAGACAGCAGCCGCGCCTCGGCCTGGGCCTGCTGCGCCTCTGCCACCGCCAGCGCGCCAGTCGCCTGCTCACGCCCCGCTGCAGCGTTGGCCA
>JAYTHH010000511.1:0-8232 GCA_043732745.1 Rhodospirillales bacterium | reverse complement strand
CGGCGATGGCGGCCAGGAACATCGATTGCGCGATGCCGAACGCAGCGGCAGCGGCCTGCAGCCAAGCGGTGGTGCCTTCGATTCCCAGCGGGAACGGTGCCGGCAAACGTGCCACCCCGCGCTGTTCCAACAGACGCGCGGTTTCGGCTAGAAATGGCTGGGCCAGCAGCATCTTGGTATTCGGCCCGATCGCAGGCATCGCACCGGCCTTACGCGCCGGCAGGAAACTCACATTGTCGATGCCCATGGCGGTGAACAGCCGCAGCATCTGGTCCTCGACCACGTCGGCCAGGGCACCCACGATCAGAAGGTTGGTGGGCGCGCCTTCGGACTGCGTGGGCAGTTCCGGCACGAGGCTGGCGAGGCATGCGTCCTCACCCTGGGTGAACGTGGTCTCGATGCCACTGCCGGAGTAGTTCAACACGCGAACGGCCGGCGACAACTGGCGCGACAGGCGCTGTGCTGCCCGGGAGAGATCGAGCTTGATGACCTCGGAAGGGCAGGAGCCGACGAGGAACAGCAGCTTGATCTCAGGCCGGCGCTGTATGAGCCGCGTTACAACCCTGTCCAATTCGTCATTGGCGTCTGACAGGCCCGCGAGATCTCGCTCGTCGATGATGGCGGTGGCGAAGCGTGGCTCGGCGAAGATCATGACCCCGGCGGCTGATTGAATGAGATGCGCGCAGGTGCGGCTCCCCACAACGAGAAAGAAGGCGTCCTGGATCTTGCGATGCAGCCAGATGATGCCGGTCAGCCCGCAGAAAACCTCACGCTGGCCACGTTCGCGCAGGACCGGCGCATCGGCGCAGCCGGCGCCGTTTGGATTGGCGATATTGGGCACGCCGTCCATCAAGCGGCACCCACAGCATCGGTGGCGGCACCGATATACGCACCCTGCTTGCGGGCGGCCCTCAGCTTGATAATGAACTGCGTGGCGTTGACGACATAAGTGGCATATGCCGCCAAGGCCAGCACCATCAACTGAGACGGCAGCAAGGCATGTGTGTAGAGCGCATAAAGATACAAGCTGTGGAGCGCCAACACCAGCATGCTGACCATGTCTTCCCAGTAAAACGCAGGTGAAAACAGGTAGCGTCCGAAGACCTCACGCTCCCAGATCGCCCCAGTTACCATAATTGTGTAAAGAACGAGCGTCTTCACCACCACTGAGAACTCGGCCATCGACTGGCCACTGCCGGTGATCATGAAGTTAAGCACCATGCCCAGGCTGATCAGAAACACCAGGAACTGGATCGGCGCCAGAATTCCCTGGACCAGGGTCCAGACTGTGTTGTCACGCCGGATGCGCTCCTCGGGAGTGTAGAGCGGCTTTGCCGTTTGGATCGCCTGACGGTTCTTTGCGTGGCGGCCGGAGGCCGATCCCCAGGGGCAGCAATCGATGGCGTTGATCAGGGGACCGAAGAGGTTGGCTGTAAACATCGATTGACATTGCCTCCGCGGGGTAGCCCGCTGGTGCTCTGCAAGGCGCTGATGCACCTGGGCTTTGCCACCGCATTGAAAACACTCTGTTCTCCGAAGATCGTTCGGCTTGGAAGTCCCTTCCGCCCCATGCGCTCTTCGTTAAGATAAAGGCTAGAAGGGAAAGATCGCACCTGTCAATAACGCTGAACGTAAATCTGCATTGACACCTAGAGACTAAAAAGAATTAGCTGTAAGGAGAACAGCTCATGTCGGGGCTAGGAGGGTCGAAGATGGACGTTGCGGGATTGCAAAGTCGAGAACTCTCCACGGCGGACATGTCGATCGCAGGTGTTGCAGCGCCGATCTATCGGAACACCCGCCAGGCCGATGTCACGCTTCTGACCAGAGCCATCGAGACAGAAATCATTCCAAGGCTGCTACAGGCGCGACGCCACGAGATGCGGGCGCGCGCCACGCCGGATAGCGGCGCTGGTTGGCAGCCGTCGGAGGGCGAGGTGGATCGGTTCGCCCAACTCGTGCTCGACCGTGACGAAACCCTGGCAGTGACGCATCTGCGCTGCCTGGCCGAGCGCGGCGTCCGGCTGGAGGCGATCTACGAGCATCTGCTGAGCGCCACTGCACACCATTTCGGCCGGATGTGGGACAATGACGATCTGAACTTCACTGCCGTCACCACTGGTGTGTATCGGCTGCAGGAGATCATGCGCAGCATGAGTGCCGCGTTCGTCGGCGCAGCCCCCATGAGGCCGCAGGATGCGCGCATCCTCCTGGTGCCTGCCCTCGGTGGGCAGCATTCGTTTGGCCTAGCGATGGTTGGCGAACATTTCCTGCGCGCCGGCTGGGATGTGAGCTGCGAGCGCGCCCATTCTAATGATGAAATGGCAGCGATTGTCGTTGACTCATGGTTCGACATCATCGGTTTTTCGGTGAGCGCCACCGATCAGCTTGGACGCCTCACCAAAACGATTCAGGCGGTACGCAAGGCCTCGCGCAATCTCCGGCTTGGCGTTATCGTGGGGGGCCCGGTATTCGTGGCCTGTCCGGGCGGAGTGTCCGCCTACGGAGCCGATGCAACCGCTGTCGACGCCAGTTCGGCGGTCACGCTGGCCGAAACCCTGATGCTGTCTCTGGCGCGAGCCGGGTGAAGCCGCTTGCGGCACATTTGGATGATGCGCCAGACGTGATCGTTGGTGCCCACTTTTTCGCCCCCTGCTTTTTCGCCCCCCGCTTGTTCGCCCCCCGCTTGGTCGCCAGGCATGCGTCGTGAACTGGAAGATTGCCTCGCTGGTAAATGCGTTCAAGGCGCCGCGCGACACGCTCGGCCCGCTCGATCCTGATGCCGCCGCGACACTTATAACAGCCGCATCGGATATCGCCCTTATCATCGATGCCAGTGGCGTGATCCGCGACATCGCATTCAACAGCGAGCGGCTGGCGCTGGACCTTGATGGGTCCGAGACCTGGGTCGGCCAGCGTTGGGTGGATGTGGTGACCACCGACAGCCGCCCCAAGGTGGAGGCGATGCTGCGGCCGAACGCCGCCAGCGGGCCGCCGCGCTGGCGCCATGTCAACCACGCCACATCGCGCAACGCCTTCGTACCAGTTCTTTATTCCACCGTGCAACTTACCAAGACCGGGCCGGTGGTGGCGTTTGGCCGCGACCTCACCGATATTTCGGAATTGCAGCAGCGGCTGGTGGACGCGCAGCAATCGATGGAGCGTGATTATTCGCGCCTGCGTCATGTGGAGACGCGCTATCGCCTGCTGTTCGAGATGTCGTCTGAAGCGGTGATCATCATCGATGCCGCGTCGCTGAAACTGATGGAGGCCAATCCCGCCGCACGCGAGCTGTTCGGCGAACATTGGAAGCGCACTTTAGGCAGGGCATTCCGCGATGCGTTCGACAGCGGTAGCCAGGAGGCCATCCAGGCGATGCTGGCCACCGTGCGCGCCACGGGACGCACCGAGGACATCAGGATGCGGCTGGCGGACTGCAAACGCGAAGTTACGGCGTCCGGCTCGATGTTTCGCCAGGAAGGCGCATCACTGTTCCTCATTCGGCTTTCGGCTGTCACCTCAGACCAGCCGGTGGTGATGCCCGAAGCCAAGATGAAGCTGCTGAAACTGATCGAAAGCGCGCCGGACGGATTCGTGGTGCTGGGGCCGGAGGAGCGCATCATCACGGCCAATGCGGCGTTCTGCGACATGGTGCAGCTGCATTCAGAGGACCAGGCGCGCGACCAGCCGCTGGATCGCTGGCTGGGGCGCCCAGGCGTGGATATGGATGTGCTGCTGGCCAACCTCCGCCAGCGAGGCGCAGTACGGCTGTTTGCCACCGTTTTACGCGGGGAGTACGGCGACACCGTGGATGTCGAAATATCAGCCGTCACGCTGGTAAACGGCGGTCAGCCGTGTTTCGGCTTCGTCATTCGCAATGTGGGGCGCAGGCCTGCCGCGTCGTCTCCCTCCGCGTTGCCGAAGGAGCTGCCGCGTTCTGTGGAGCAACTGACCGAGCTTGTAGGGCGGATCGCGCTGAAGGATCTGGTGCGCGAGGCCACTGATCTGATCGAGAAGCTTTGCATCGAGGCTGCCTTGCAGCTCACCGGTGACAACCGCGCGTCGGCGGCGGAAATGCTGGGGCTTAGCCGTCAGAGCCTTTACGTGAAACTGCGTCGCTACGGCCTTGGCGATCTGGCGGAGGACCCTGCGACATGAGCGAGACCGCCGACTTCATGGTGCCGCCTGCCCGGCTGGCGCCGGCCGCGGTGCTGGAGCTGATGAAACCGATCACCTGGTTCGCGCCGATGTGGGCGTTCATCTGCGGGCTGGTGTCGTCTGGAGAATCCGCGTCTGGGCACTGGCTTTCGATCGGACAGGGCGTTTTGCTGTGCGGTCCTTTGGTGTGCGGCACCAGCCAAGCGGTGAACGATTGGTACGACCGACAGGTGGATGCTATCAACGAGCCGAACCGGCCGATTCCCTCGGGGCGCATCCCTGGCAACTGGGGCCTGCGGATCGCCATTGCCTGGACCGTGCTTTCGCTTGTTGTGGCCGCGAACCTTGGTGTGTGGGTGTTTGTGCCGGGCATTGTCGGCATGGTGCTGGCATGGCTCTACAGCGCACCACCGGCGCGGCTGAAGCGCAATGGCTGGCTTGGCAACATGGCTGTAGGCGCCTGCTACGAAGGCCTGCCTTGGGTGACGGGTGCGGCACTGATGGCTGGCGGCGTGCCCGACGTGAAGGTTTTCGTGATGGCGGCGCTTTACAGCGTGGGTGCGCATGGGATCATGACGCTGAACGACTTCAAGTCGATCGACGGCGATCGCAAGATGGGTATCGAATCGCTGCCGGCAGTGTTCGGCGCCGATCTGGCGGCGCAGCTTGCCTGTGTTGTGATGGCGGGCGCGCAGATCGTGGTGATCTCGATGTTGTGGCTGTGGCACCTGCCGGTTTTCGCTCTTCTGGTATTTGGCGTACTGATGGCACAGTTCGGCCTGATGGGCCGTCTATTGGCACAGCCGCACGAGAAGGCGCCGTGGTACAACGCCACGGGTACCACGCTTTACGTGCTTGGCATGCTCGCGACCGGCTTTGCGCTGCAGAGCCTGCACACGCCATGACGCAACCACCTGCAGTTGGGTAGAACGATGGACACGCAGACGATCTTCGACGTCGTGGTCGTGGGTGGCGGACCCGCCGGTGCAACGGCCGCCCATGAGTTGGCGAAACGCGGACGAAGCGTTCTGCTGCTGGACCGTGACGGGCGCATCAAGCCCTGCGGCGGCGCCATTCCGCCGCGTGCCATCAAGGACTACGCGATTCCCGATAGTCAGATTGTGGCGCGTGCCACTTCGGCCCGGATGATTGCGCCGTCTGACAAGACGGTGGACATGCCGGTGGGTAACGGCTTCGTGGGCATGGTGGACCGCGAGCATTTCGATGCATGGCTACGCGAACGTGCCGAGCAGGCAGGCGCCGCGCGCCGCACCGGCACCTTCGAACGCATCACGCGCGAAGGCGAAACCGCTGTCGTGCACTACTTCGCCGGCGAGCAGCGCGACAAGTCCGAGCCGATGACGGTGCGGGCACGCTGTGTGATCGGGGCCGATGGCGCGCGATCGGCGTTGGCACGCCAGGAGATCAAGGGCGCGGATAAAATGAAATTCGTGTTCGCCTACCACGAGATCATCAAGGCGCCCGCCACCGGCACGGACGGATATGACCCGCAGCGTTGCGACGTGTTCTATCAGGGCAAGATGTCGCCCGATTTCTATAGCTGGATCTTCCCGCATGGCGACACGATGAGTGTGGGCACCGGCACCATGCAGAAGGGTTTCTCGCTGCGAGATGCTGTGGGCGATCTGCGGAAGGCGACCGGCCTGGACACCGCGCAGACACTCCGCCGCGAGGGAGCGCCCATCCCGCTGAAACCCCTCAAACGCTGGGACAACGGGCGCGACGTGGTGCTGGCGGGCGATGCCGCTGGGGTGGTGGCGCCGGCCTCCGGCGAGGGTATTTACTACGCCATGCTCGGCGGCCAGCTTGCGGCCGAAGCTGCTGACCAATTCTGCACGAGCAAGAATCCGTCTGCGCTGAAGACCGCCCGCAAGGCGTTCATGAAGGATCACGGCCAGGTGTTCTGGGTTCTCGGGATCATGCAGTATTTCTGGTACTCCTCCGACAAGCGCCGCGAGCGTTTCGTCAAGATCTGCCAGGACAAGGACGTACAGCGGCTGACGTGGGAAGCCTACATGCACAAGAAGCTGGTGAAGGCTGATCATGCAGCCCACATCAAGATCTTCTTCAAGGACATAGCGCATCTGCTCGGCTTTGCACGCGCATGAGCAACAACAATAATAATCTCGACCGGGAGGCCCAGGTGGCTGACAACTCCAACATCTCCACGCTCCCGACCATACGACGCGCCGACGTGCTGGCGGCCCAGCCGTTCTACAACGATCCCGAGGCAGCCCGACGCGCGGCCCAGCCGCGGGTGGCCAAGCATCAGCGTCCGCTGCCGTTGCGCGTCGGCACCCGCGCGTCGCCTTTGGCGCTCATACAGACACGCAACTTCCTGTCGCTCCTCACTCGGCTTTGCCCGGTGCTGCGGGGAATGGACGTTTTCCAGGAACGCGTGATCCAGACCACGGGAGATGCCATACAGGATCGTCGTCTCGCCGAGATCGGCGGGAAGGGTTTGTTCGCCAAGGAGATCCATGAGGCATTGCTGGATGGTCGCGTGGATTTTGCGGTGCATAGCCTGAAGGATCTGGAAACCAACCTTCCCGACGGCATCTCGCTCGCCTGCACCCTGAAGCGTGAGGACGCGCGCGACGTTCTGATCCTGCCGGATGAGGTGGGCAATTACGATCCGCAAAATCCTTACGACGTGCTGCCGGAATGCGCACTGATCGGCACGTCGTCGGTGCGCAGGCAGGCGCAGTTGCTGCACGCCAGGCCGGATCTGCGCATTGCGCTAATTCGTGGCAGCGTACAGTCCCGCCTTGGCAAGATCCGTGATGGGCAATACGAGGCGAGCCTGCTGGCGCTGGCCGGGCTGCGCCGCCTAGATCTGGAGCACGAGGCGTCGATCATCCTCGATCCGTCGATCATGGTGCCGTCGGCGGCCCAGGGCATTGTGGGCATCACGGTGCGCACCGACGATGCGGAATTGCGCTCGATGCTGTTCGCAATCGAGGACCCTGAGGCACGTGCTGTCTCAACCGCCGAGCGCGCGATGTTGCGAGTGCTCGACGGGTCCTGCGCGACGCCGATCGGAGGCCATGCACGGCTGCAGGCGGATGGCTCGCTCATTCTGACCGGGCTGGTGGCCCGCTCCGATGGCAGCTTCCTCTGCAAGCGCACGATAAGCGGATTGCCCGCGGATGCCGAGCGCATTGGGCGCACCATGGGCGCCATGCTGCGTGCCGACAGTCCTTGTGACGTGTTCGCCTGATTTCAAGCCTCAATCGCAACATAAGCCTGACACCGCAGCGTCACTTGCAGCGTCAGGCGCCGAGGGAGTTTGATCGAAACGTCTAACCAAGAAGGTGCGAACATGATCAAATTCTACTATCACCCCTCGCCCAACCCGCTAAAGGTGGCGCTGTATCTGGAAGAGATCGGCACGCCCTACGAGGTGGTTCCGATCGACACTCGCAAGGGCGAGCAGCACAGCCCGGAATTCCTGAAGATCAACCCGAATGCCAAGACACCGGCGATCGTCGACGGCGATGTGCGCGTGTTCGATAGCAACGCCATCATGCTCTATTTGGCCGAGAAGACCGACCAGTTCACGCCAGACGCCTCGTTGATTGGCGAGACACTGTCCTGGATGATGTTCATCGCCAGCGGCATTGGGCCGTATTCCGGCCAGGCGGTGCATTTCAAGCATTTTGCGCCGGAGCCGAAAGACTACGCCGTGAACCGCTACGGGTTCGAGGCTGAGCGGCATTACGGCATCCTCGACGCGCATCTGGCCTCGCATCACTGGATGGTGGGCGACAGTTATTCGTTCGTGGACATGTCGCTGTGGGGCTGGGAGCGGGCGGTGCCGTTCATCCTGGGTCCGAATGCTTGGGAGACACTGCCGCATTTGAAGCGGCATTTCGATGAGGTGAATGCGCGTCCGGCGGCGGTGCGGGCAGAGGCTCTGAAGGCCAAATACGCGTTCAAGACCGAGATGGACGAAGATGCGCGCAAGCAGTTGTTTCCTGGGAATGCACGGCTGAAGGTGGGTTAAGAGAAGCGAGGCGCCCGACACCCCGCCGACGCGTCGCGCGTGGCGGG
>JAYTHH010000510.1:0-8240 GCA_043732745.1 Rhodospirillales bacterium | reverse complement strand
TCGACGCCGCGATGGGCATAGACCGATTGCAACGCCGCCATGACGGCATCGAGATCGGCCTCGGCTGATAGCGAGCGCAGCAGCACGCTTGATGGCAGCGGCTGCGCACTTGCAAAAATCAGCGCCTCGGCCAGCCGCAGATCGTCCTCTGAAACCTGTGCGCCCTCGCTCATTGCCCGTCCTCGTTCCGTGATCCTGTTTGTAGCAGAATCGGCCCAAACGCGTCGTCCTGGCGCAAGTACAGATGTCCGTTGCGCGCCATCTCCAGCCCGGCCAGCAGCGCCGCCGCCAAGGCACCCCGGCGTTGCAGGGGCGAGCCGAGATCGTCCGGCAGAAACTGGGACAGCTCGGACCAATCCGGCAGGCTGCCGAGCAGCGCACCCAGTCGGGCCAGCGCATCCTGCACCGTCCAGAGCTGCACCGGGCGTGGCCGATAGATGCGCGTGGCGTTGGCCCGCCTGATCGCCACCAGAAAAGCGCGCAGCAGGCCGGTGATATCCAACGCCAGCTTCGAGCGGTCGGTCTCGGTCAGATCCTCGGGCACGCCGCGCGCGAAAACATCCTGGCCGAGCTGATTCCGCTGGCCCAGCCATTGCGCAAGCAGCCGCACCCGCGCCAGATCGCGCAGACGCCCAGCCAGCACCTCGGCAGCCAATTCGCCTTCCTCGGACGCCGCTTCGCCGGGCGGCAGCAGCAGTCGGGATTTGAGCCAGGCGAGCCAGGCCGCCATCACCAGCCAGTCGGCTGCCAGTTCAAGCCGAACGCGCCTGGCGCCTTCGATCACCAGCAGGAATTGATCGACGAGGTCAAGAATGGAGATGGTGGCGAGATCGAGCTTCTGCTGCCGCGCGAGATCGAGCAGCAGGTCCAGCGGCCCCTCGAAGCCTTCAAGATGCAGGACCAGCCGGTCCGCATCGGCGACTGCCGATGCTTCGATCGTGGATGACCCAATGGTGGATGGTTCAGGAGAACCGGGCATGGCCCGACAGAAGCAGAATCCAGTCGTGCGCCCAGGGCAGAATCTGCCCGAGCGCATCCTGCACAGGGTTGAACGGTGTTCCCATGCTGCGCGCGATCTCCGGGATCAGGAACACCAGCAGCAGCACGATCACGATGCCGAACCGCTCCACCTTGGCCCATTCCAGTGCCAGACGCTCCGGCAGCAGGCCGACCACGATGCGCCCGCCATCGAGTGGGGGGATCGGCAATAGGTTGAACAGGCCGAGCACCAGGTTGACGATAATGAAATCATCGAGGAATTCCGCGGCCAACGCACCGACGCCCTGGGGCAGGATGCCCAGCCCGAGCGCCGCCACGCCCGCCAGCCAGGCGAGCAGAAAGTTCATCGCGGGGCCAGCCGCCGCCACGACCATCATGCCGCGGCGGGGATGGGCGAATTTCCAGGCGGCCACCGGCACCGGCTTGGCCCAGCCGAACATGAAGCCGACGCGTCCGATGGTAAGCAACTGCGAGATCAGCAGGAACCCCGGCAGGATGATGGTGCCCATGCGATCCACATGCACCAGCGGATTGAGCGACAGGCGCCCGAGTTTCTTCGCCGTATCGTCGCCCAGCGCCCAGGCGGCGTAGCCGTGCGCGGCCTCATGCAGGGTGATGGCGAGGATCGCCGGGATCACCGCCAGCGCGAAAGACAGAATCATATCGATCATGGAATAAGCAAATCCCTTTCGGCCGAAAGTGCCACGGCATCAAGCGCCACGCGCCGGTGCTGCGCCATATAGCGCGCCTGCGCCAGCCGGGATGCGACGGGATCGCCGATCTCTGGGCAATTCGCGAAAACATCCGCATTCCCGGCGGCATCCCCCGGGCAATACATCGCGAGGTCGCAGCCCGCCGCCAGCGCCTGGGCCGCTCGTGCGCCAGGGCTACCAGTCAAGGCATGCATTGCCAGGTCGTCCGACACGAGCACACCCTGAAAGCTGATCGCGCCGCGGATGATCCGCGCGATGATGTCCGGCGACAACGTGGCCGGGCGCGTCGCATCCCAGCCCGGGAAGACGATATGCGCCGTCATCGCCCAGGGCAGATCGGCGTTGCGCTGGAAGGGTAGCAGGTCGTCGTCGGTGTTATCGGATACGACGGGGAGATCGAGATGGCTGTCCACGCAAGCGCGGCCGTGCCCGGGCAGATGCTTGATGACCGGCTGGATTCCGGCGGACAGCAGCCCGTCCGCGACGGCGCGGCCCAGCACCGCCACCGCTTCCGGATCTTGGGAATATCCCCGGTCGCCCACCACCTTCGAGCGTGATGGCACGACAAGATCCAGCACTGGGGCGCAGACCACGGCGAAGCCCATCTCGGCGCAGTCGAGCCCGATCAGCGCGCCAGTCAGCCAGGCGGCGCGCAGGCCGTTTTCGACATCTTCAGCATAGAGCGCGCCGATGACGCCGGCGGACGGGTGTTTGCGCCAGTGCGGCGGCCGGAGGCGGGCGACGCGGCCGCCCTCCTGGTCCACCATCAGCACGGCCTCGGGCGCGAGCACTTCGCGCAGCGCATCGGTGAGGCCGCGCAGTTGCGGCCGGTCCTTGATGTTGCGGCCAAACAGGATGACGCCAGCCGGCCGAGCCGCGCGCAGCAGGGCGGCGGTGTCGATGTCCAGGGCCGGGCCAGGAATTCCGACGATGGTGGCAGAGCAGCGCATACGCTGTTCTGCCACATCCGCCGGTGAGACGAAAATACGCGCCTCAGAACCCGGCGGTGACGCAGCTTCCGCCTTTGGCACGCAGTGTGTCACAGAAGCCGTTGGCGGCCTGCTGCTCGGAGAACCCTGTGACGCGGATGCGCCAGAAATTCTTGCCGTCCCTTTCGGTGTGGGTAAATACCGGGCTGCGATTGCCCAGTACATCAGCGTAGCGGTGCTGCAAACGCGTCCATTCGGTCTTGGCGGCTTCCTCGGTCGTCAAGGCCGCAAGCTGCACCTGGATTTTTCCGGGGGCAGCCGGCACCGGCGCTGCGGTTTTGACCGGCGGCTTCGCGACAGGTGCGATAGCGGTGGCAACAGGCGCCTGCGTGACGTTGGCTGGCGCCGCCGTGGCGGGCTTGGCAGGTTCAGCCGACGCATTGGTGCGTGATGCCACCGCCATTTGAGGAGTTTCCACGACCTGCGGAGCCGGCCGGGTCTTGAGTGCTGCGATGGCAGGGGCTTCCGGCGCCGGGGCCATCACAGGCTTGCTCTCGGCCTCACCGGACCCGAAATTCTCGTCGGCACCGACCACCGACAGGCCGCCCTTGTTCACCGGACGCTCTCGCACCGGGCGCAGATCAGCCTCGATCACCGGAACGCCGGTGCGGCGATGGCCTGTGAGCGACCACACGCCCATCAGCAGCAGAAGCGACCCGCCAATGGCGCCGGCTATGATCGCCATGCGCTTGGTGTTCGGGTCCATCCCGCCAGTGCCGCGATAATCCCGGGGCGTGTAGGCACTACCGGCACCGCCGCTGAGATTCGGATACGGAATTTCGAGATCGTCACGCATTTTGTTGCTCCCGGCGCTGGCCGGGCTCGGCTCAGCGCATTTCTTCAACCGGTGTCACACCCATGACGGCCAGCCCCGAGCGGATCACCGCCGCCGTTGCTGCCACCAGGGCAATCTTCGCCGCCGTCTCGGCGGGGCGCTCGGCCTGGATAAACCGCAATGCGGTATCTTCACGCCCACGGTTCCACAGCATATGAAAGTCGCCCGCCAAGTCATAGAGAAAAAACGCGATTCTGTGTGGCTCACGTGCGAGTGCCGCGGCCTCCACCATGCGCGGCCATGCTGCCAGACGGCGGATGAGCGCCATCTCCGATGGGTCGGACAGGCTGTCGAGCGAAGTCTGCGCCAGGGCGGCGGGTCTTGTGTCCATCTGCGCCGCGGCGGCCCGAAGCACGCTGCGGCAGCGGGCATGGGCGTACTGCACATAGAAGACCGGGTTCTCACGGGTTTGTGCGATGGTGGCGTCGATGTCGAAATCCATCTGCGCGTCGGATTTGCGGGTGAGCATGGTGAAGCGCACCGCGTCACGGCCGACCTCTTCCAAAAGGTCACGCAGCGTGATGAACGTGCCGGCGCGCTTGGACATGCGCACGGGCTCGCCGCCCTTCAGAACCTTCACGATCTGGCACAGCACGACATCGAGCTGCACGCCGTTGTCGCCGGACAGCGCCCTGGTGGCCGCCTTCATGCGTGACACGTAACCGCCGTGGTCGGCGCCCCAGATGTCGATCATGATCTGCGCACCGCGGCGGATCTTGTCGGCGTGATACGAGATGTCGTTGGCAAAATACGTGTTGGAGCCATCGGATTTGCGCAGCGGCCGATCGACGTCGTCACCGAATTGGGTCGAGCGGAACAGCATCTGCTCGCGCGCCTCCCAGTCATCCGGCAGCTTGCCCTTCGGCGGTTCCAACGTGCCCTGGTAGATCAGGCCCAACTGGTCCAGCCGCGCGATGGTGGCGTCGGTGGCGCCGGTTTCCATCAGCGCGCGCTCGGAGCTGAACACATCGAAATGCACGCCGAGCAGATCGAGATCCTCTCGGATCGACGCCAGCATCATGGTCAGCGCCATTTCGCGGACCGTGACAAACCACAGGCTGGGATCGGCGGGTCTTCCATCGTCGGCGAGCGCACCGCCGTGGGCGGCAAATAGAGTGTCGCCCACCGGGATCAGGTATTCGCCGCGATATTGCAGCCCGCCCGGAACCTGGGCCGCGTAGTCTTCTTCTGTCAACGTGGTGCCGGCCGCCTGCAGGTAGCGCCAGTACGACGCCCAGGCGAGGGCCGTCACCTGGCCGCCGGCATCGTTGATCAGGTATTCCTTGGTGACGGAAAACCCTGCTTTGCTCAACAGGTTTGCCAAGGCGTCGCCGACCACGGCACCACGGCAATGACCGATATGCATGGGTCCGGTCGGGTTGGCCGAGACGTATTCGACGTTGACCCTGATGCCGCCGCCGCCGGTGCTGTCGCCGTAGGCCTCCCCCCGATCGAGGACGGTGGGGATCAGCGCGCGCAAGGCATCGGCGTGCAGCGTGAGATTCACGAAACCAGGGCCTGCGGCCTCGGCCTTTTCGATCATGCCCACGCCGTTCAGCGCCGAAACCAGTTCGGCCGCGATGTCCTGCGGCTTGCGGCGGGCCGCCTTGCTGGCCACCATCGCGGCGTTGGTCGCCATGTCGCCGTGGGCGGAATCCTTGGTAGGTGTCACCTCGACGCGGGCGGAAACCTCGGGCGGCAGGTCCGGCACGACAGCCACGAGTGCGGCCACCACGGCCTCGCGGATGTCGGCGAAGATATTGTCGGTCATCAAAAACCCCTGCGTGGTCAGCCGGAAACCGAAATGTCGGTAAGCCGGGAATGTTCGTCGAGCGCAAAGCGGTCGGTCATCCCGGCGATGTAGTCCGCCACCGTGGATGCCACGCGCTGGTTGCCTGGCACGTCGCCGGCGCGGCCCCGCCAATCGTCTGGCAACTGATTGGGCGCTGCGTGCAGAATGGAGAAGATTTCAGAGGTGACTCGTCGCGCCTTGGCCGTCATGCGGTTGACGCGCCAGTGGCGATACATGCGGGCGAAGAGGAATTCCTTGATCACCCGGTTCGATTCTGCCATCGCCGGGGTGAACGCCACCACCGGCGCGCGGGCGTGGCGGACCGCATCGGAATCCGCCGGCTCCAGCTTCGCGATGCGGGACCGCGTCTCTGTGACGAGATCCGTCACCAACGCGTTGATGACGCGGCGATTGGTTTCGTGGCGCAACCGGGGCGGCGGCATGTCCAGGCTGGCGCGCCGCGCCGTGGCGAGCGCCTCGCGCACCACCGGCAGATGCGCGATATCGTCGATCGTGAACAGCTCGGCGCGCAGCCCGTCGTCCATATCGTGGCTGTGGTAGGCGATGTCGTCGGCCAGCGCGGCCACCTGCGCCTCGGCGGAAGGATGCGTGGTGAGGTCGAGTTTGAACTTCTGGTCGTAGTCCGCCACATAGGCAGGAGGCTTGCGGAGCGGGCCGTTATGCTTGGCGAGGCCTTCGAGCGTTTCCCAGGTGAGGTTCAGCCCGTCGAAATCCGCATACCGGCTTTCCAGCAAGGTTACGATGCGCAGTGCCTGGGCGTTGTGATCGAAGCCGCCGAACGGCTTCATCGCTGTGCACAAAGCCTCCTCGCCGGCGTGGCCGAAGGGGGTGTGGCCAAGGTCGTGGGCGAGTGCCAACGCTTCCGTTAGGTCTTCGTCCAGCCCGAGTTCGCGGGCGATGGAGCGGGCGATCTGCGCCACCTCGATGCTGTGGGTCAGCCGCGTGCGGTAGAAATCACCCTCGTGATTGACGAAGACCTGGGTTTTGTATTGCAGTTTGCGAAATGCCGAGCTGTGGATGATCCGGTCACGGTCGCGCTGCCACGGGCTGCGCGTGGGTGATTCCGGCTCCGGATGGAGCCGCCCGCGGGATGTTTCGGGCCGGACAGCCCAGGGCGCGCGTGCGTTCATGGGCTTGGCCTACCACCGCAATCGTGGCCCTTCAATATTGGTGCGGTTTGACCTATGTTCTGGTGATGGAAAGCACACAGTTCAGACTGACCGATCGCGCCGCCTCTCGCATCGCTGAGATCGCCTCGGCCAATGGCGGCGGCGCGCTTCGCGTGGCCGTTCTGGCCGGCGGATGCAGCGGCTTCCAATACAAGTTCGAGCTTGATCGGCAGACTGCCGAGGATGACGTGGTGATCGCCCATGGGAGCGCCCAGGTGTATATTGACCCCGCCAGCCTGGATCTCCTGGAGGGCAGCGAACTCGATTACACCGATGCCCTGATGGGCAGCCATTTCGCGGTGCGCAACCCGCAGGCGAAATCGGCCTGCGGTTGCGGCACCAGTTTTTCCATCGATTGATGCGGATCGCCACCTGGAATGTAAATTCCATCCGGCAACGGCAGGGCCATGTAGAGCGGTGGCTGGCTCGCGTGCAGCCGGATGTGCTGATGTTGCAGGAAATCAAATGCGAGGCGGCGCAGTATCCGGCAGCGGCGTTTGAGGCATTGGGCTATCGCAGCCTCGTGGTGGGTCAGAAGGCCTACAACGGCGTGGCCGCGCTGAGCCGGATCCCCGTGCAGGACATGCACACGTCACTCCCAGGGCTTGCCGGGCCAGACATACCCCAGGCGCGGTATATCGAGATCACGGCCGAAAACATCACCGTGATCGGCATCTACCTGCCCAACGGCAATTCCGGTGGCGACGCCGGCTATCAGGCGAAGCTCGACTGGATGGCGGCGCTGCGGGCTCGCGCCGAGGTGTTGCTCCAGGCGGACGCCGATTTCGTCATTCTCGGCGACTACAACGTGGCGCCGACCGATGAAGACTATGCGAAAGGCGCACTGTCACCGACCGACGCGCTGGTCCGCCCTGCCACGCGCGCCCAATATCGCTCTTTGGTGAATCTTGGCCTGACCGACGCCATCCGTGCGCTTCATCCGACCGGTCCCGTCTATACCTTTTGGGACTATCAGTCCGCCGCCTTTCAGCGCGATCAGGGCCTGCGAATCGACCATGCCTTGCTGTCCCCGCGCCTTGCCGAGCGCCTCACCGCGGCTTTTCCAGAGCGGCGTGAGCGTGGCGAGGAGCAGCCTTCGGATCACGTACCGGTCATCATCGACATCGCATGAATTCCAGGCGTGCGACCGCCTGATCTCGGGATGCTTCATTCCCAGTGGCCGCCGACCCAGACATAGCCAACTCCGCGGCGCACCCATCCGCCGGGCACAAAGCGATGATAACGCTCTCGCCGCCGGATCTCGTGACCCCTGATCCAGATGTAGTCTCGCCCGTTCCATTGCCAGTGACCCGGCTCCCACAGGCGGTTGCCACGCAGGTTCGGCACCGGCTCGTCCCGCAGCGGTGGGATTGGGCGATATGGCGGCGGGCCGTAGGGCTGTGCCGACGCCATTGAGGCATCAATGACTGCACTCAGCGCCGTGGCGAGAAACAGGCGACGTTGGATTATGGCACCTCCTTGCGAGAATATTCTCTACAGGGCGTTAACGTGGGCCGAGAGGCGCTGTTCCGTTCTACGCTTTCGTCACACGATGCCATCGCTAGAGCATCATCCGACCAATCGGATTCATCCGATCGGATAAAGATGCTCGATGAAACATAGGCCTAGCAGCCTGTCGGATTCACATACCCCGGCAAATGTTGCAAACTGCGTTCATGGCAACCTTTGTCCCTTATGATCGCTCGCAAGCCTTCCTCCTGC
>JAYTHH010000509.1:0-8251 GCA_043732745.1 Rhodospirillales bacterium | reverse complement strand
AGCGTTGGCGGCGTATTTTGCACCGCTCGCCAAATGAGGTGGTTTATGCGGTCCATTGTCGTCGCTGCCGCGCTGCTCGCGGCGGTAACAATTCCCCTTTCCGGCGCAGCACGCGCCGCTGACGGCGACTCCACGCGGATCGGCAACGTGGACACCACGTTCCGCGTGCTGGGCCGCAACGACCGCGTGGTAATCGACCGCTACGACGACCCAAAGGTCGAAGGCGTCAGTTGCTACGTGTCGCGCGCGGAAACCGGGGGCGTGAAGGGCTCATTCGGCCTCGCCACAGACCCGAACCGCTTTTCCATCGCATGTCGCGCCACCGGCGCCGTCACGGTGCGCGGCAACATCCCCGACAACGAGGTGGTGTTCGGCGAAAAGGCCAGCGCGTTCTTCAAGGAGATCCGCGTGTCACGGCTGTTCGACCGGCAGAAGCAGGTGCTGCTCTATCTGGTATGGTCAACGATCAGCCTCGGCACGGATGGCAGCGCCTACAACAGCGTCACGGCAGTGCCGATCAATCGGTAGTCTTTGGTGGGTCGAGTCGGGCTTGGTCGAGCATGCGGTCGGCCCACTCCCTCACGCCTAAATTCGCCCGTTTCTCAGCCTTCGTGCGGCCGAACTGCGCGCGCCGCGCCGCAGCATCCGCCTCGGCCACCGCCTTTGCGCGACGCTTCTTTATCAGTCGAAGGTTGACCAGATCGCCCATCGCGCCATCCTGCGCGCCAGCGGCTTGGCGTCAAGCCGGCGACGTTTCCAGCAGGAGGACAGCATGGGCAGCTTCATCACACTCACCGCTTCGGACGGCCACAGCTTCCAGGCCTGGACCGACGGACCCAAGGATGCCCAGCGCGGGCTTGTGGTGATTCAAGAGATTTTCGGCGTGAACGGCCACATGCGCAATGTCTGCGCGGCCTTCGCCGCCCAAGGCTACCGCGTGGTGGCGCCGGCGCTGTTCGACCGGGCCGAGCGCGGTGTGGAGCTTGGCTACAGCGCAGGCGACGTGGCCCGCGGCCGGACCCTGCGCGCCGAAGTGCCGGAGGACGGAGTCATGCTGGACGTCGAGGCCGCCGCCGCCTACCTGGGGAACCGCACGATGGGGATCGTCGGCTATTGCTGGGGCGGCACCATCGCCTGGTGGGGCGCCACGCGCACCAACTGCTTCAAGGCGGCGGTGGCTTGGTATGGCGGCGGCATCGCGGCCACCCGCACGGAGATGCCGAAGGCGCCGGTGCAGCTGCATTTCGGCGAAAAGGACAGCGGCATCCCGCTCACCGACGTCGATACCATCCACGCAGCGCAGCCGGCTGTGGAGATCTTTGTCTATGCCGACGCCCAGCACGGCTTCGGCTGCGACGAACGCGCAAGTTACAGCGCCCCGGATGCGGCCCAGGCGCAGGAACGGACGCTGGCCTTCTTCGCCAGGCATCTCGCGGCCTGATTTTACGACGCAAAACGCCTTTAGATCAGGATCGATAGACCGAAATCCTGATCCAAAGGCGCTCGCAATTTTGAATTAAAGCAATCAGCGCGGCCCGCGCCCCCGATTCTCGGCCAACTCCTCCGGCGAGAGCCGCAGCCCGACATAGATTTTGTAGGCCGAGGCCTGTTTCTGGGCCGACACCGGGAACAACAGCCGGATCTGATCGCCGGTCACGTCCAGCCGATCGACGTTGGACGGAAATACCGCCTGCATCGCGTAATCCTGCTGGTCGATGATCTGCTCGCCATCCATCACCGTCACTACGTAGCCAATCGCCGCCTGCCGCGTGGTGGCCGCCGGGCCACGGGTCAGGCTGGTCCGGACCTGTAAGGTGGTCTTCACCACATTCTTCGAATCCCGTGTGCACTGGGCCGGCACCGCTGAAATGCGTGCGTCGAACACGATCTCGGTCAGATCGCGCCCGGCGCCGCGATAGCGCGTCACGTCGGAGGCATCGCCCAGAAGCTGCAGGCTCGGGCAGATAGGCGGAAGCTTGTTGTCGCTGCCGGAGCTAAAGAACCCGCAGCCGGACAGCGCGAACAGGGCTGCCAGCAACGCGGTGGAACGGGCGGGAAAGGGCATCTTATATCCGCAATCTTGGTTATGGCGCAGCCGCAGTGTGAGGCCGCGCCCGCGCTTGCGCAAATCGCCCGCGCGAAACCCCGCGCAAATCGCGTGACGCGGGCGCACAACATTGCCACATTGCGCCGCTTCTCACACCGGGTTCTCAGCGCGCATGGCCGTCTACACCGAAGTCTCCGACGAAGCCCTCGCGGCGCATCTCCTGCTCTACGATATCGGCGCCATGGTGGCGTTTCGCGGCATCGCTGAAGGCGTGGAGAACAGCAATTTTTCGCTGCGCACCACACAAGGCGACTTCATCCTGACGCTGTATGAAAAGCGCGTGAATGTTTCGGAGCTGCCGTGGTTCATCGGCCTGATGGAGCATCTGGCCACGCGCGGGCTGAATTGCCCGCAACCGGTCCGCGCCCGCGACGGCAACGCGCTGCACATCCTCAGCGGCCGCACCGCCGCCATCACCACCTTCCTCCCCGGCGTCTGGCCGCGCCGCGTGCGCGTCGAGCATTGCGGCCCGGTCGGCCAGGCTCTGGCCCACTTGCACCAGGCCGGCAGCGACTACGCCCCCAAACGCACCAACGCACTCGGCCCGCAGGGCTGGACGCCGTTGCTCGAAAAATGCCGCGATGGCGCCGACAGCGTGCAGGCTGGCCTGGGCGCCGAGCTGTCAGTCGCGCTGCCACGCATCTTGCAGGCTTGGCCGCACAACCTGCCTACGGGCCACATCCACGCCGATCTGTTTCCGGACAATGTCTTCTTCCTCGACGGCGCGCTGTCCGGCCTCATTGACTTTTATTTCGCCGCCACCGATCTGCTGGCCTACGACGTCGCAGTCTGCCTCAACGCCTGGTGCTTCGAAGCCGATGGCAGCTTCAACGTCACCAAGGGCCGCGCCCTGCTCCACGCCTATCACGCCGAACGAAACCTGACGCCATCAGAGCAGCGTGCCCTTCCCGTGCTGTGCCAGGGCGCCGCCATCCGTTTCGCCCTTACCCGTCTGTTCGACTGGGTGAACACGCCGCCAGGCGCCTTGGTGACGCGGAAAGACCCGCTGGACTATGTCAGGCGCTTGCGCCTTCACCTGCACGCCAAGGATGCCGCCGACTATGGATTCTAACCCCACGCCAGTAACCGAAGGCATCGTGGAAATCTGGACGGATGGCGGCTGCAAGCCCAATCCCGGTCCCGGAGGCTGGTCCGCCATCCTGTGCTTCAAGGGCACCATACGCGAACTCAGCGGCGGCGACCTTGGCACCACCAACAACCGCATGGAACTCACAGCGGCCGCCGAGGCGCTGGAATCCCTAAAGCGCCCGTGCCGCGTGGTGCTCAACACAGACAGCGAATACCTCAAGAACGGCATCACCCGCTGGCACACTGGCTGGGTCCGCAAAGGCTGGAAGAACGCCGCCGGCGCCGCCGTCGCCAACATGGACCTATGGCGCCGCATCCTCGACGCCGCCAAGCCGCACGAAATCGACTGGCGTTGGGTTCGCGGCCATTCCGGAAATGTGATGAACGAACGCGCCGACGTGCTGGCAACGCTGGCGCGCGAGCAGCTTTCGCGCGTGGCGTAGCCCAGTCCGCAAGCCATCGAGATTTATTTGCTCCTGCCAACCAGTGGGCGCTAGCTTTGGGGCCGAACAAGAACAAGGGGCGAATCCAATGCTCTCACGCCGTCGCTTTGCCGCCTGTGCCATCTGTGCCGCGGGAGGCGTGCTCGCCGCCGATGTTGGCGTACGCGCCCAGGCGCCCGGCTTCACGCGCACGGTGCTGAACCGCACCGAATTCCCCGGCGACAAGATGGTCACTTTGCAGGTGCTGGTGGAGATCGAGCCGAACGTGTTGGTGGCGCGCCACACCCATCCCGGCATCGAAGACGGCTACATCATCGAAGGCGGCGGCGTGGTCGGTATCATGGGGTCGGCCGATCGCATCATCGGCCCCGGTGAGGCGTTTGCCGTGCCGCTCGAGGCGCCGCATTTCCTGCAGAACGGCCCGAAGAAATCGCGGGTGCTGTCGGTCTATGTCGTGGACAAGGACAAGCCGCTGGCCACATTCGTGCCGAGCTGACCATGGGTGCTGGCATACTGCATCGGCGGGCGGTGTCGCTGGCCATCATGGCCGCGGTCGTGATGAGCCCGATCAGCGCCCAGGCCAACTATCAAACCTGCGCGGACAAGTTCGTCTCGATGGACATTGTGCGCTGTCCGGATGGAGCAGTGCCGCACTACAACATCGGCGATCCGCCGGCTGCGCCCAGTGCAGCGCCCGGCAGGCAGCAGGCCAAGCCAACCTCCCCGGAGTCGGAGATCGATTCGCTCTATGGCGTCTGGCACACCAACCGGCCCGGTGCCTCCTACATGACCGCCATGGACGTGCCCGGCTCCTACCTGCTGGCCGCCAAGCCAGGGCTGGCGCAGGGCGATCTCACGATCAGCCCCAATGGCAGCTTTGTATGGAACACCTTCTCCGGCACCTCCGGAAGGTGGGTGCGGAGCGAGAAGACGAGCATCGTGCTCTACGACGAAAGCACGCGCACCAAATGGCGCATCGCGGCCGCCGGTGGAGGGGTCTCCATCACGGCAGATACCCAGGCATTTATGGGGCGACGATGATTTTTTGAGACGGTCATTTATTTGCTGTTTACGTTTGTTGCGTAATTTGAGACGGCGCATAAAAACGGAGACGCCATATGAATTTCAGATCTGTTTCGATTGACCTGCAAATCCTCGTTGCTGGCAGGGCGCATGATTTCACCCATGAAGACAGCTATGCGAGCCTTGATGACACCATCGGCGCCGCAGCGTGCCCGGGCGTTTTCGGCGGTGCCACGCTCAAGGCCATTCTCTTCCTGCAAGAGACCGGCGACACCGCTGCCATCAGCGTTAGCGACCTCCACCAGGGCCAGTTGGGCGACTGCTTTCTGATCTCCTCGATCGGCGAACTGGCGCTGACGCATCCGGACGCGATCAGCCGGATGATCAAGGTCAACGCCAACGGCACTGAAACGGTCACCCTGCATGTCGGAACGAACGGTCGTGTCGCGGGCTACGGCGCGACCGCGTTCAAGGCGACCATGGTCACTATCGACAACAGTTTCAGCAGCGCCGGCGTCAACAACCGCTCCACGCAGAATGTGCTGAACGGGCAGAAGGAGATCTGGCCCCAGGTGCTGGAAAAGGCGATTGCCCTTCTCGATGGCGGTTACGGCGCCGTGGCCAACGGCGGCAACCCGATGATCGTCATGCAGCAGATCACCGGCCACGCCGCCACATTCATGTCGCCCGCGCAGCTCACACTGCAAAAGCTTCAGGCCTTCATTGCCGAGGGCGACCTGATCGCGATGGACACGGGCAGCGGTAGGCTCGGCTTCAACCTCGTCAACAACCACGCTTACATGTTCGAAAAAATCACGATCACCGGGGGCGCGGCCATGGTGCAGGTCGGCAACCCCTGGGGCTTCAACCAGGCGTCGATGATCCCGTTAGCACAGCTCTCAAAGGCGTTCGTAGAGGTCGATCTCGGCCATTTCGCCTGACCGAACGACCATAAAAAAGGGCGGCACCCACTGCAGGGTGCCGCCCTTTTTGTAAATCGCCCCGCCTATTCGGCGGTCTCGGCCTCGCGCTCGGTATCGTCTGATTCCGGCTTGGCCATGGTTGGGGTGTTGGCTTCGATCACCTCGAAATCCAACGCCTTGTCCTTCAGCGTCACCTTCACCGAACCGCCTTTGGTGAGGCGGCCAAATAGCAGCTCCTCCGCCAGCGGCTTCTTGATGTATTCCTGGATCACGCGCGCCAACGGGCGGGCGCCATACAGGCGGTCGTAGCCACGTTCGGCCAGCCACTCCTTGGCTCCGGACGACAGCTCGATCGTCACGTTGCGGTCGGCCAGCTGCGCCTCCAACTGCATGACGAACTTCTCCACCACGCGACCCACCGTGTCCTGCGTCAGCGCCGCGAACGGGATTACCGCGTCCAGGCGGTTGCGGAACTCCGGCGTGAACATGCGCTTTATCGCATCGCCGTCCTCACCCTCACGGCCCTCACGGCCGAAGCCGATGGCCTCCTTGGCCATGTCGGCGGCGCCGGCATTGGTGGTCATGATCAGGATCACGTTGCGAAAATCGACCATCTTGGCGTTGTGGTCGGTCAGCTTCCCGTGGTCCATCACCTGCAACAGGATGTTGTAAAGGTCCTGATGTGCCTTCTCGATCTCATCGAGCAGCAGCACGCAATGCGGGTGCTGGTCGATGGCATCGGTCAGCATGCCGCCTTGATCGAAGCCGACATAGCCTGGTGGCGCGCCGATCAATCGGCTCACGGAATGCCGCTCCATGTATTCCGACATATCGAACCGCACCAGCTCGATCCCCAAGGTGCTCGCCAACTGGCGGGCAACTTCGGTCTTGCCCACGCCGGTCGGGCCGGAGAACAGATAGTTGCCGATTGGCTTCTCCGCTTCCCGCAACCCTGCACGCGACAGCTTGATCGCCGCCGACAGCGCCTCGATCGCCTTGTCCTGGCCGAACACCATGGATTTCAGGTCACGATCGAGATTGCGTAGCGTCTCTTTGTCGTCTGCCGAAACCGACTTTGGTGGGATGCGGGCAATCTTGGCTACCATCTCCTCCACATCGCGCAACGTCACCGTTTTCCGGCGCTTGCCCTCTGGCTGCAGCATCCGCGACGCCCCAACCTCGTCGATCACGTCGATCGCCTTGTCTGGCAGCTTCCGGTCGTGGATGTATTTCGCCGACAGTTCCACCGCGCCGCGAATGGCCTCCTCGGTGTAGCGAACCTTGTGATGCTTCTCGTAGTTCGTCTTCAGTCCGCGCAGGATCTTAATCGTGTCCTCGATCGACGGCTCGTTGACATCGATCTTCTGAAAGCGCCGCACCAGCGCGCGATCCTTCTCGAAGTAGGTGCGGAACTCCTTATACGTCGTGCTGCCGATGCAACGCAGCGTTCCCGCCGCCAAGGCTGGCTTCAACAGGTTCGACGCATCCATCGCGCCGCCGGACGTGGCGCCGGCGCCGATGACAGTATGGATCTCGTCGATGAACAGCACCGCATTGGGCTGCGCCTCAAGCTCGGTCACAACCGCCTTCAGCCGCTCCTCGAAGTCGCCGCGGTAGCGGGTGCCGGCCAGCAGTGCGCCCATGTCGAGCGAGTAAATGGTAGACTTCGCCAGCACTTCTGGCACGTCGCCCTCTACGATCCGCTTGGCCAGGCCCTCGGCGATGGCGGTCTTGCCCACGCCGGGATCACCCACATAAAGCGGGTTGTTCTTGGTGCGGCGGCACAGGATCTGGATCGTGCGCTCGATTTCGGAATCGCGCCCAATCAGCGGGTCGATCTTGCCGGCCATCGCCTTCTTGTTGAGATTAACGCAGTAATTCGACAGCGCATCCTGGCCACGCTTGGCGGATTTTTCCTCGCGCTCGGCCTCGGGCGGCGTTTCGCCCGAAGGCGTCGAGCCCTGTGCTGCGCGGGTTTGGCTGCGGCCTGGCGCCTTGGCGATGCCATGGCTGATGAAGTTCACCGCGTCGAGCCGTGTCATGTCCTGCGCCTGCAGGAAATACACGGCGTGGCTTTCGCGCTCGCTGAACAACGCCACCAACACGTTGGCCCCGTTCACTTCCTCCTTGCCGGAAGACTGCACATGAATGGCCGCGCGCTGCACCACGCGCTGGAAGCCGGCCGTGGGTTTCGGATCGCCCGGTCGGTCGGTCGCGAGGCCGGACAGTTCCTTGTCCAGGAATTCTGTCAATTCCGCGCGCAGCTTGTCGAGGTCGACACCACAGGCGCGAAGCACGGTGGCTGCGTCCGTATCGTCGGCCAGGCCGAGCAGCAGGTGCTCAAGAGTTGCGTATTCGTGGCGACGCTCGCTGGCGAGCGAAAGGGCACGATGAAGAGTCTGTTCTAAATTTCGTGAGAGCATGGGATCGAACGCTCCTGGCGATAAGCCAAAAAAAGTCAAACGAGAGACGCGGAGGAAAGTCAAGCTAGTTGGATGGCATCTCACGGCAATACTCGAACCGCATTATCGCCGCGTTGCACCGGATCGCTGTCTCGCGCCGGGCTGCCCACTGAGGCATTCCTGCTGGATCAGCCGGTTTAACGCGGTTGCCTAACCATTCTTCCCCGATTGAACCGCGGGTGCACCACCTATTTTGTGCTCCTG
>JAYTHH010000508.1:0-8268 GCA_043732745.1 Rhodospirillales bacterium | reverse complement strand
CGTATGCCGAAGTCGCAGGGCGCGCGGGCGCCGAACACCGGCGCATCGACCCGCCCAAGAAGGACTGGCTGACGAAGGCGAAGGGGCAGAAGCCGCGCCGTCCAGGCGTGCTCGGCCTCGGCCACGTCAATGCCATCACCAGCGGCTGAAGCAGTTCATTAACGTGCAGGCCCGGGGCGTCTCGACGAAGTACCTACCCGACTATCTCGGTTGGTCCAGGGCGGTCAGGAGGCCGGGGTTTATGCCCTTCAACCTCATCGCCGACCCACTTATCCACAGAAAAGTATAATTGCGCCAAATGAATGGCGCAGACTTCTTGCGGGGGGTGGTTGCCGCCTTCCCATATGCCATCCACACGGTTCTGACCGATAACGGTATGGCTTTCGCTGACCTGCCGAAGAACCGTAATGGACTAAGCAGGCGTTATCTCGAGCCGCATATCTTCGATCGTGTCTGCCAGGAGAACGGCATCGAACATAAGCTGACCAAGGCATATCATCCTTGGGCCAACGGCCAGGTCGAGCGGATGAACCGCACCATCAAAGAGGCGACGATCAAGGTATTCCATTACGCTGACCTCGAAAGTCTCAAGGCACACGTTCTTGCTTTCGTGTCAGCCTACAATTTTGCCAAGCACCTCAAAGCACTGAAGTGGAGAACACCGTTCGAAGCTGTCTGCAACGCCTGGACTACAACGCCCGATATCTTCAAAATAAATCCACGTCACCTCATACCGGGACCAAACACCTTAGAGCGAAAGCTGTTCACGCCCGTGACGGGGCGCCCGCAGCCGGCGTGGGCCCGCATCCTCGCAGAGCTGCACCCGCCCGGTGCCGTCCTCCTGCTGCAATTGGAAAAGTTGGCCACCACGGCAAACACGTGACCGTACCCAATCGGGGATGTCCTCGTCGTGCCAGGCAATCAGTATCGGTCCGGACATCGCGATCAGTGCTTCCCCCAGCGTTTCCTCGTCCCCCTTGCCCCATTCGTCCCGCACCACCAGTCCGGTCCGCGCGGCCAGCGGTGCCACCGTGTGCATCGGGCGGAGGCTGGAACTGGCCGCGTTGGGGCGCGACGCGACGATTCGACCCGGTGCCGCGAGCCGCCCCCCGGGTTCGAACATGTGGAATAGCGCCCCCGCGCGCTGCCAACTTCGCATCCGGGGTCCATCTCACAAACCATGGCCTCCTGTCGGTGCTTGGGCGGCCCAGCAGAAGGATTTAGAGCCCGACAATCTTCTAATGACCAGTTTGTGCAGCTTCGTATCCGTTTGTGGCGACCGCCGGAGACCGCCGCCTGACAGATTGACCACGAATGACAAAATGGCTAGCCTTTGAAATCCGAAAGGTTTCGGATGGGTAAGAACGTCTATCCCAAAGAACTTGGGCACAGAAATAACAAAAATGTCGCTGTCCAGGATCGCCCTTCATCTCAATCTGTCGATCACAACCGTTTCGCGAGCGTTGGGTGGCCACTCCGATGTGTCCACCACAACTAGAATGCGGGTCGAGGCGGAAGCACTGCGCATCGGCTACCGTCCGCACGAGGGCGCGCGGCGGTTACGCAAGGGGCGCGCCGATGCCGTCGGCCTGATCCTGCCGACCGGGATCGGCCGCTTCGACGATCCGTTCTTCTTACGCCTGCTCAGCGCCGTCGGCCCCGCTCTGGCCGAGGCCGGGCTCGATCTGCTGGTGTCGTCCGCCCCTCCTGGCGAGGCCGAACTCGCCGCCTACCGCCACATGGTCGAAGGCCGCAAGGTCGACGCCTTCCTGCTCGCCCGCATGCGCGCCCGGGACCCGCGGGTGCACTATCTTCAGAAGGAAGCTGTTCCCTTCGTGGCGCACGGACGCGGCGCGTCGAGGCATCCCTACGCGTTCGTCGACACCGATGGCACGGCGGTCGTGGCGCAGGCCACAACCCGGCTGATCGACTTTGGACATCGCGATATCGCATTTATAGCCGCCGTGGGTGACCTCAGCTTCTCGATCGCCCGCGAAGCTGGCTGGCGCCAGGCCCTGACCGAGGCGGGGCTGCCAGCCACAGCAATCTTCCGGGCCGAGCCCACCGAAGCCGGCGGCTTTGACGCCATGCATGCGCTTTTGCGCGATGTCGCCCCCGGGAACGTCCATGTCAGCGCCGTCGTCTGCGCCACCGACCGCATGGCCGTGGGCGTGCTGCACGCATTGGCCGAAACCGGGCTGCGCGCGGGCCGCGACCTGTCGGTCATCGGCTTCGACGACCACGCCTTCTCCTCCCATACCGCCCCACCGCTGACCACAATCGCGCAGCCGATCGAGGCGGCAGGCCGACGTATGGTCGCGATGCTCACGCAGATCCTCGCTGGCGCAGAACCGAAAACACTTTTCGAGATCATGCCAGCACACCTGATCGCGCGCGCCAGCGACGGACCAGCGGCCGAGACGAGCCGCATCGAAACATTGAAGGGACAAACACTATGATCCGGATCACAACGAGTGTCTTGGCAGCAACGATGGCGCTAAGCCTGCCGGCCCTGACCCAGCCGGCCCGGGCCGAGGACATGGTGTTCCTGTCCACGCAACTCCGCCCTGTCGAGGAGGCGCAGAAGATGCGCGAGATCATCCTCAAGGCCGGCCCGGTGCCCACCACCTACGTCGCCGACTTTCCCCAGGTGGTCCCCACCCGCCTGGCTGCCGAGCGTGAAGGAGGCAAGCGCACCGTCAGCCTCGTCGGCGCGCTGCACGGCGAGCTTCAGCCGCTTCTCACAGCCGGCGACCTGGTGCCTTTGGATGGGCTGGCGGCGAAGCTCGCGGGTCGTGGCATACCGCCGGCGCTGATGGAATTGGGCAAACTCGGAACCGCCCACCAGATGTACATCCCCTGGATGCAGGCGACCTACATCATGGTGGCCAACAGGCAAGCGCTGCCCTTCCTGCCCAAAGGTGCCGATATTAACGCACTCACCTTCGAACAACTCGCCGAATGGTCCACCGCCGTCCAGGCCGCCACCGGCAAGCGAATGCTGGGCTTCCCCGCCGGCCCGCAGGGCCTGATGCACCGCTTCTTCGAAGGCTTTCTCTATCCGTCCTACACCGGCGGCGTCGTCTCCACTTTCCGTTCCCCCGAGGCGGAGGCGATGTGGACCCAGTTCGCGGCCCTGTGGAAAACGGTCAATCCGAACTCGACCAGCTACAACTTCATGCAGGAGCCGCTGCTGGCGGGTGACGTCTGGATCGGCTTTGACCACGTCGCCCGGATGCTGGACGCCTTGCGCCAAAAGCCCGATCAGTTCGTGGCCTTCCCCGCACCGGCGGGCCCGAAGGGCAGAGGCTACATGCCCATCATCGCCGGCCTCGCCATCGCCCAGGGCGCGCCGGACGCCAAGGGGGCCGACGCCCTGATCGACTATTTGTCCACCCCCGCCACCCAGATCAAGATGGCCCAGACGTCCGGATTCTTTCCGGTGGTGACGGCAACCTTGCCCGACGACCTCGAGCCGGGCCTGAAGCTCGCCGTCGCCGCCATCGCGCGCACGCAGTCGGCGCCGGACGCCAAGCCCAGCCTGCTCCCCATCGGCCTCGGCACGCAGGGTGGCGCCTTCGACAAGATCTACCTCGATACGTTCCAGCGCGTGGTGCTGCGTGGCGAGAAGCCGCGTGCGGTGCTCGACCGCCAGGCTGAAGGCCTCAAGAAGATCATCGCCGAGACGGGCGCACCCTGCTGGCTGCCCGACAAGCCAAGCCAAGGGCCGTGCCCGGTGGAGTAGGCGCAGATGATCCCCTACTTCCTCATCGCGCCGAGCCTGTTGTTTCTCGGCGTGCTGTTCCTGGTGCCGCTGGCGCAGACGATCGCCCTGGCGTTCCAGGTCCACGGCGCCTGGACGACGGCCAACTTCACCACGATGGCCGACGACATCAACTTCCACGATGCCATCGTCGACACCTTCGCCATCGTCGCCATCGCCGTGCCTTTGCAACTGGTGCTCGCCCTCGGCATGGCGATGATGCTGCGCGGCCTCGGCCGGGGCCGCGACATCGTGTTGTGGATATGGTCGATCCCGCTCGGTATCTCCGATCTCGCAGCCGGCCTCGTCTGGCTTGCGATCCTGACCGACCAGGGGTTCCTGAACACCATTCTCCTGAAGCTGGGCCTGGTCTCCGGCCCCGTCAGCTGGCTGTCCTACGAGACGCCGACCGCGCTGCTGATCGGTATCGCCTTTGCCGAGCTGTGGCGCGCCACCGCCATCGTGCTGGTCATTCTTGTCGCCGGTGTGCAGATGCTGCCCAAGGAATACAACGAGGCCGCCGACGTCTTCGGCGCCTCGCCCTGGCAGCGTTTCACCAGAATCACGCTGCCCTTGCTGAAACCCTCGATCCAGACAGCCCTTATTCTCCGCACCGTGCTGGCTTTCGAGATGTTCGCCATCGTCCAGGCCATCGGCGGCCGCAACTTCCCGGTGCTCGTGAGCGAAGCGTTCACCTGGCAATACACCAACCAGAATTTCGGCGTCGCGGCCGCCTATGCCGTGGTGGTGATGCTGGTCTCGCTCGCCGCCACGCTTGTCTATCTTCGCGCATTGCGCTCGCCGCGCGAGCAGATAGGATGAAACGGTCCCTCTATCTCGCCGGTGTCACCATGCTCTGCGCCTGGACCCTGGTGCCAATCTACTTCCTTGCATTGGGTGCGCTGGGAGGCCGTGATCTCGTCAACACCTTTCCCAAACCGTTCTGGCCGGGCTCCGCCTCGCTTTCCACCATCCGCGACTTCCTCGCCATCGACGGCGTTACCGCGGCCACCATCGCCAGCGTCGAGACCGCGTGCCTGTGCATGCTTTTTTCGTTGGTTCTCGGCCTTCCCGCCGGCTATGCGCTCGCCCGGTTCTCCTTCCGGGGTGCGAATGCCTACCGCCTGCTCATCCTTCTGACGCGCGCCTTCCCCGTCGCCATTCTCGCTTTGCCGCTCACGGTGGGCTTCATCCGCCTCGGCGTTTACGATACGCCGCTGGGCGTTTCGCTGGTCCACACCGCGTTGGCACTTCCATTCGCGGTGCTGGTATCATCAAGTTTGTTCCAAGCCGTGCCCCGCGAGCTCGAAGAAGCTGCCTGGGTTTTTGGCTGCTCCAAATTCCAGGCCGCCCGCCGGATCGTCCTGCCCCTGGCGTTGCCGGGGATCGCCGCGATCGCCATCTTCGCCTTCGTCATCTCCTGGAACGAGGTTTTTGCAGCCTCCGTGCTCACAGTCCGCCACCGCACGCTCACCGCCTACCTGCTCACGGTGCTGTCCGAGAGCCCGCTGCACGTCCAATTCGCCGGCGGCTTTGTGCTCATACTGCCGACGGTCGCCTTCATCTATCTCGTCCGCAAACACCTCTTTGCGATGTGGGGCATCTCCAACCGATGACCGAAAATGGCTGACATCCGCATCAACCAGATCCGCAAATCCTTCGGCCTGGCAGTGGCGCTGGAGAGCATCGACCTGCACATCGCAGACGGTGAATTCCTGGCCCTTCTCGGGCCTTCCGGCTGTGGCAAGACGACACTTCTGCGCATCATCGCGGGCCTGGAAACCCAGACCTCCGGGGCCGTGTTCATCGGTGGCCAGGACGTCTCCGCGCTGCCGCCGCGCAAGCGCGGCCTTGCCATGGTCTTTCAGAACTACGCCGTCTTTCCGCACATGAAGGTCCGCGAGAACGTTGCCTTCGGCCTCACCATGGCCGGCGCCGACCAGGCCCGTATCCAACGCCAGGTCGACCGCACCGCGGCACTCCTGCACATCGAACCCTACCTCGACCGTTACCCCGCCCAGCTCTCCGGCGGCCAACGACAGCGCGTGGCCGTCGCACGCGCGCTTGCCGTCGAACCCGCCGTGCTGCTGATGGACGAACCGCTTTCCAACCTCGACGCCCTGCTGCGGCTTGAAATGCGGGCCGAGCTCAAATCCGTTCTGCAAAGCGCAGGCACCACCACCGTCTATGTCACCCACGACCAGACCGAAGCCATGGGCCTTGCTGACCGAATCGCCGTCCTCCACGCCGGCCGCATCTCCCAGATCGGCCTGCCCGACACGATCTATCGCCACCCGGCTACGAAATTCGTCGGTGGTTTCGTCGGCAGTCCACCCATGAACTTCCTCACGCTTCCCTGCCACAGCGGCGAAGTACGTCTTGGCAACCTCACGCTGCACGCACCTACCGCTTCCACCAGCGTTGTGCTCGGAATCCGCGCCGAGGACATCGACTTCGCCGACCCAGGCGTGCTCTTCACCGTGCGCGTCGCCGAACCCCTCGGCGTCCACACCCTGCTGACCGGCAATGTTGAAGGCCAGCTCGTCCGTGTCACGGCCGCGCCTGACGCCCGCCCTGTCGCCGGCGAAACCCTGATGATCCGCCCACGCCAGGATCGCATCACTTGGCTGGCTGCCGACACCGGCCACGCTTTGGAGCCACAATGACCGACATCATCGAAGCCGCATCGATCATCGAACGAGCGCAGGCCACCCTGCGTGCCAACGACCGCGGCGGCTACACAGTCCCCACCGACCGCCTCTACCCCTTTCAATGGAACTGGGATTCCGCCTTCGTTGCCATGGGCTGGGCCACCTTTGACGTCCCGCGCGCCTGGGACGAGATCCGGCTGCTCCTACGCGGCCAATGGACCGACGGCCTCATCCCCCAGATCATCTTCCACGCCCCGTCGGACGACTACTTCCCAGGCCCGGACGTCTGGCAGACAAACCACACGCCCCCCACGTCCGGTATCCCGCAACCCCCCATCCTGGCCACTGCCGTGCGTGCCGTCCTCGCGGCGGCCCCCGACCACGAGGCGGAGATAGCCGAAATCCTCCCCAAACTCCTCGCCAACCACCGCTGGTGGCACACCGCACGCGATCCCGAAGGCACCGGCCTCGTCGCCACGCTCCACCCGTGGGAGTCCGGCATGGACAATTCCCCCGCCTGGGACGCCGCTATGGCCCGCGTGCCTACCACAACCACGACGACGATCCGCCGGCGCGACACGTCCCACATCGACCCCGCGATGCGCCCGAAGGCCGACGACTACGAACGCTTCATCCATCTGGTTGAACTGTTCCGCGAAACCGGCTGGAGCCCCGCCGCCATGTATGCCGTGTCGCCTTTTCGCATGGCCGACATCGGCACCAACGCCATCTTGCTTCGCGCCGAGCAGGATCTTCTGGCGCTGTGCGCAAGCCACGGCACGCGCGCGGAAGCAGCCGAGATATCGGAACGAATCCTGCGCATGAAGACCGCGCAGGCCGATCTGTGGGATCCGAAGCGCGGCATCTACGTCTCCAAGGACCTCATCGCCCGCGCCAACGTGGATGTAGCCACATCCGCGGGATTTCTGCCTCTCTACGCCGGCATCGACACCCACGCCGCAGACCTCGCCGCCACGCTCGACCTATGGCACGCGCACGTGTCGTGGCTGGTCCCGTCGACCGACCCCACTGACCACCGCTTCGAGCCGATGCGTTACTGGCGCGGCCCGGTCTGGGCTGTGGTTAATTGGATGATCGCGGAAGGTTTTTCAAAGATGGGCCAACCCGGAAAGGCCACCACGATCATCGAAGTGACCCGAACGCTTATCGATCAGACCGGCCTCTGCGAATATTTCGATCCCACCACCGGCGCCGGCCTTGGCGGCGAGACGTTCTCCTGGACCGCTGCCATCAGGCTGCTCATCGAACCGCAGTTGCTGAGTGTCCGTCCGAAAACTCTGTCATCGATTACAGAGTTTTCGGGTCATTTGCCGGATTGATTCGAGTTTCAGGAACGCGAAAGCGTTGCGGGCTTTGTTCTCGAAGTCAGAGGTGGCTGGCCAAATTCGGACACGACTATAAGTGGAATATCCTGCCTGAACTCGTCACCTTTGGTGTCGATCAGGAGTGAAGATGACGAAACGCACACGGCGGGCGCACAGCGCAGTTTTGAAGGCAAAGGTGGCCCTGGCCGCCGCGAGCGCGCGGTCGATCGCGACCACCTGCATGGCATCGTGCCCAGCAGATCGGATCGGTCTGATGGTGCCGAGACCAGCCCGGCCGCGCCGTTACCCAGCATCGCCTTGCTTCGGCCCTTGGCTGAATATGAGCTGGTCGCAGGAGGCGGCTGGTGAACGCTGACGTGGACGCGCTGCCAGAGATGCTGGCACGATTGAAGCTGACGGCGATGCGCGATCGGCTCGATGGTCTGCTCGACGAGGCGGCGCGCGGTGACCTGTCCTTGCGCGAAACATTGGCTTTGCTGTGCCGGGCGGAAGTGTCGCACCGTGAGGA